>CAJXDD010000073.1:0-11134 GCA_913052075.1 uncultured Gammaproteobacteria bacterium | reverse complement strand
GAATTCTTCGGTGAGGGGGCAAACGCGCTCACCCTAGGCGATCGGGCCACCATCTCGAACATGACCCCCGAATTCGGGGCGACCGCGGCCATGTTCTATATCGACGATAAAACCATCGATTACCTAAAACTCACTGGGCGCTCGGCGGAAAACGTTCATCTTGTTGAAACTTATGCAAAGGCCGCGGGTCTCTGGGCGGACGACATGACCGGTGCCCGGTACGAGCGGGTACTGGAGTTTGATCTATCAACGGTCGTTCGAAATATTGCCGGCCCATCGAATCCTCACAGACGAGTCGCCACTGAGCACTTGGCATCAGCCGAGATTGCTGGCGAGTACGAGGAGCAGCCAGGACAAATGCCTGACGGCGCCGTGATCATCGCGGCTATTACAAGCTGCACGAATACGAGCAACCCCAGGAACGTGATCGCGGCAGGCCTTCTTGCCAAAAAGGCAAACGCGATGGGCCTAACAAGAAAGCCCTGGGTGAAAACATCGCTGGCACCAGGATCCAAAGCCGTCCAGCTGTACTTGGAGGAGGCAGAACTGTTAACCGAGCTCGAGGCGCTTGGCTTCGGGATCGTCGCTTTTGCCTGCACGACCTGTAACGGCATGAGCGGCGCCCTTGACCCCGTCATTCAGCAAGAGGTGATCGACAGGGACCTGTACGCGACCGCCGTGCTCTCGGGCAACCGAAACTTTGATGGCCGTATCCACCCCTACGCCAAACAAGCGTTCCTTGCATCTCCGCCGCTAGTGATTGCCTATGCCATCGCCGGAACCGTGCGCTTTGACATCGAGCGAGATTCGCTGGGGGTGGGCCCTGATGGACAACCCATCACGCTCAGCGATATCTGGCCAAGCGATGAGGAAATTGATGCGGTCGTCGCTAGTGCCGTTAAGCCCGAGCAGTTCACAAGCGTGTACGAGCCAATGTTCATCAAGCTCAAAGACGAAACAAGCACCATCGACCCGCTCTATGAGTGGCGCCCAACCAGCACCTACATTCGCCGTCCACCCTACTGGGAAGGCGCGCTTGCAGGCGAACGCACGTTGCGCGACATGCGACCGCTCGCCGTTTTGGGAGACAACATCACCACCGATCACTTGTCGCCATCGAACGCGATCCTTGCGAGCAGTGCAGCTGGTGAATATCTCGCCAAGATGGGTCTACCGGAGGAAGACTTTAATTCGTACGCCACTCATCGAGGCGATCACTTAACGGCTCAGCGAGCGACCTTCGCCAACCCGAAGCTCATCAACGAGATGGCCGTCGTCGATGGAGACATTCAACAAGGGTCACTTGCTCGCCTTGAGCCTGAGGGCGAGGTGGTCAGAATGTGGGAAGCCATCGAGACCTACATGGGTCGAGCGCAGCCACTCATCATCATTGCGGGGGCGGACTATGGCCAAGGCTCGAGCCGGGATTGGGCGGCTAAAGGGGTTCGACTCGCAGGTGTTGAAGCCATCATTGCTGAAGGGTTTGAGCGCATTCATCGCACCAATCTCGTTGGCATGGGCGTTTTACCGCTTGAATTCACGGGAGGCGAAACCCGCCACACCCATCAAATCGATGGCACCGAGACCTTTACCGTTGAAGGCAGCGTGTCACCTGGAGCGGCACTGACGGTTCGAATGACTCGCACAGATGGTTCAGAGGTCGTATTGAATGTGAAATGTCGGCTCGATACCGCCGAGGAGGTATCCATCTATTCCGCAGGCGGCGTGCTCCAGCGTTTTGCTCAAGATTTCCTAGACGCAGAGGCTAGCTAACCGCAAAATTTTGTTCGGAGAACCTATTTTGAATTACGCACCTCAAATCAAGATTCCGGCCACTTACATGCGTGGAGGCACTAGTAAGGGCGTGTTCTTCAACGTGCACGCGCTGCCAGCTGCATTCCAAGTCCCTGGGCCGGACCGAGATGCTATGTTGCTGCGGGTCATCGGCAGCCCTGACCCCTATGCCAAACAGATTGATGGGATGGGGGGAGCTACCTCGAGCACCAGCAAATCTGTACTCGTGCAAAAAAGCGATCGAACGGATCACGACGTCGACTACCTTTTCGGTCAAGTATCGATCGATCAACCGTTTGTCGATTGGAGCGGTAATTGCGGCAATCTATCGGCTGCGGTGGGACCATTTGCCATCAACGAGGGGCTCATTGATTCAGCCCGGATTCCTCATAACGGCACTGCGGTCATTCGAATCTGGCAAGCGAACATTGAAAAAACCATCATTGCCCATGTCCCTATCGTAAATGGTGAAGTTCAAGAAACCGGAGGATTTGAACTCGACGGCGTGACCTTCCCTGCCGCCGAAGTGCTCCTCGAATTTATGGATCCGGCGGATTCAGGCGATGGCGCCATGTTCCCAACCGGTGAACTGATCGACACCTTGGATGTACCCGGTCTTGGGTCCCTTGAAGCGACGCTGATCAACGCAGGTATTCCCACCATTTTTTTACGCGCTGAGGCGCTTGGTCTAACCGGCCTTGAGCTACAGGACGATATCAATAATGACGCGGATCGCTTGACACAATTTGAAACCATTCGCGCGATTGGCGCGATGAAGATGGGGCTCATTACCGATCTAGCTGAGGCAGAGACTCGGCAACATACGCCAAAAATTGCGTTCGTATCCCAGGCATCAGACTACATCGCGTCCAGCGGCAAAGCGGTGTCGGCCGAAGACATCGACATCGCGGTGCGGGCGCTATCCATGGGCAAGTTACATCACGCGATGATGGGTACCGCCGCAGTGGCGATCGGTGCAGCGGCGGCCGTGCCTGGCACGATTGTTAATGAGGCGGCAGGCGGCGGTGAACGCGCCTTCGTTCGGTTTGGTCATCCCTCGGGCACGCTGCGGGTAGGTGCGGAGGCAGCTCAAACCGCCTCTGGCTGGATTGCTACGAAAGCGAGTATGAGTCGGAGTGCGCGCGTCTTGATGGAAGGGTTCGTGCGGATACCGGGTTAACAAGGTGCCGCAATAACTCCTTTGGCCTAAGGCTGGTCTCCGTTACTCACTGATTGATTCGCGCAAGCATGTGGTCCACCACTTTCGCGCCATGACTATTTTGTAAGAAGTGGTTCGCATCACTAATGGCATCAAACGAGGCGTTCATTTCAGCCGCCCACTCACGACCCCAAGCCTCGGTGAAAACCCGATCTACGCAGCCCCAGATAAAGTGCACAGGTTTATCCCAAGTCTTTAACGCGGCAAAGTGATGGCTTTGAGAGGCAGCGTTCACCGGCTCATTGCCATCAATGGGAATGGAGAGCGGAAAACGCCGAAAACCGTTAAACGCATCGTCGCTCAGCCCTTGATAGGGCGCCGAAAACCCTTCATACATTGTCGCCGCTTGCCCGGTTAAACCGGGATCTCGGCCCTCCATCAGGGCCGGGAAAACCACATCGATCCCCGCCAAGCCCGCATCGAGCAAAAGTAGCAAACCCACATCAGGGCACTCACGATGAAAACGGCCCCCTTCGTGCCAGTTGCTATGCCAGTTCCTAATCCCATCACTGTATTCGTACCCTTCGTGATGCAACCAAGTATTCATAATCACAAGCCGCTCGAACCGCTCGGGCATCATGACCGCCTGCGCCAAACCAATCGGCCCACCCCAATCCTGGCAAACGAGGGTGACCCGTTGTAAATCGAGCGCCAAGATCAAACTACTCAGGA
This sequence comes from uncultured Gammaproteobacteria bacterium, assembly GCA_913052075.1. Taxonomy (GTDB): domain Bacteria; phylum Pseudomonadota; class Gammaproteobacteria; order Pseudomonadales; family Azotimanducaceae; genus UBA9926. Next base: position 7,449 of record CAJXDD010000073.1, on the reverse strand, counting down.
TCTCTTGATGGCGAGCGATGCTGTACCAATTGGGGTCTGTGGGTTTGTCGGAGCGGCCAAATCCCATGTGGTCTGGGGCGATGCAGCGAAATCCAGCATCCACCAACAACGGAATCATGTCCCGATAGAGATAGGACCAGGTCGGCATACCGTGCAGTAGCAGCATCACTGGCCCATCGACTGGCCCCTCATCCACATAGTGCATCCTTAAGTCGCGCCAGGTGTGATAGTTCGGCCCGAATGAAAAGTCAGATAGATCTTCAAATTGCTCGTCAGGGGTTCGAATGAAAGCGGTCATCAGCACCATCCTTTACATTATCAAACTGGCCACGTGGCCTGCGTTAGGTCGTTAAAGCGACCTTCCAAAACGTAATGGAATCCATTAATTCTTGCAAGCGTGAGCATTCAATAGTGCGGCGAGCTATTCGCGAATACACCTCTTCCAGGGGGACGCCACGAAAGGGGCAACGCCATCAACCCTCGCCAACCAGAGCTTCCCAATGGTTGTGAAAGTGCTGCATCCGCATTTCGTCGTGCCCCAAAACGACGTCATCGATACCACTCGATGTCATTCCTGCTTGCACCTCTTCAAGCAGTGAGATGTCCTGATCGATAGTGTCGGTCATCGACTTATGCCCTTGTTTCACTGCGAGTGCCTCAAAGCAGTCTCGAGTGGGTCGCTGCGCGGGTTTTTGCATGACCCCGTGCCGTGTTTGGCCACCGATATGCTGAACACCTGCTTCCGTCTCTGGAAACAAAAGGAGGCTCAATTTATCGAACCAGCACCGATTCGGGTCACTGGTATGTGGCCTTGGCCGCAGTATCCACAAATGCTCTGGCGTGAAAGACAAAATCGCATTAGGGAACAAGTTGTACTGCCATACGTCCGACAACTGATGATTTTCAAGTCCTGAATAGTCAAACCCAAGCGAGGATCCGACCTCGCGTTTTTGCGTCTGAATCGCCTCACGAATATCCATGACTCGACCTACGTAATCAGATGGATCCAGCCCTACTTGCTTTAGCTGCATGGACTGAATGTCTGTCGGTTCCTCTGGAATCGGAAATTTTGGATTGACGGTGGCACCCGGCACCTCAACGCCTGTATGTCCTCCTTCGATAAGCCGAACCAAATCGTTTTGGCAATCCACCATCCGTTGGTGTTGGGGGTGCAAGAAGTCCACGTGATAGAGTTCTGAGAAGTTATCGACCACCGTCTTCCAGTTGCAGGCAATGTCCACCGTTTGATCTTGAACAAGCGTCATCTGCGCAAATTGATAACCCGAGAGCAAGTCAGTGACCGGGCCTAGGAATGACTCAAGCGTTGGCGGCTCGGCGCCCAAGTGAACAAATATCAATCCATTCCAAACATCAAGCGCGACGGGTTTCAAGGGTCTCGTTTGCCTCGGGTCCTGACTGAAATTGGCAAGGCCAGGAACGCCCTTTAATTCCCCATCAAGATCGTAAGTCCAAGCGTGATACAGGCAACGAAAGTCTTCTGCACGACCGGAGCGCTCATTCACCAGGCGATTGCCTCGGTGCTGGCACACGTTGTAGAACGCCTTGAGATCGCCCTTTGCTGTTCGAGTGACCAGGATCTGCTCAGGACCAATCTCAAACACGAAGAATTCGCCAGGTTCTCTAACATCGCTGACTAGGCCTGCGAGCAGCCACTGCGTGCGCCAAATGTGCTCCCACTCAATGTCGAGCGTATCGCCCTCGATATATCGCGTAACGCCAATCAACCCTAGATCAGGCGCTTCAACCCCGTGGCACACGACTTCTCGCGTCATTCTTGCTCTCCCCTTCTCAGTTGCTCACATCGCATGAACCTCGGCCCCCAGCTCTTTCATGCCAACCAAAGATTGACTCAACTCGCCTTTAGATCAATGCGGCCTTTCACTCAATTTTGATGCCGCGTGCCTGGTCCGTTCCTTGGATCTCGGGCGAACCCGCCAGCTAAAGCATGCACTCCCTAAGCAGCCCTCGGTGCTACCGTCACGCGTTGCAGCACTCGATCATGACCCTCGTAGCCGCCAGTTGCCATATGAACCACGGAGCGATTGTCCCAGATGACCAACATATTCGGCTCCCAACGCTGTCGATGAACAAAGGCTTCTTGGCCCTGATGGGCATAGAGCTCGCGAAGTATCTCATCGGCTTCAGCATCATCCATTCCGTCGATGCCAATGGTATAGGCGGGGCTTACAAACAAAGCGGTTGCACCCGTTTCTTCATGAGGACGGCCAATCGGATGAGGGTGGCAGGCATAGGCGTCTTCCGAGTAACGGATCGCCATTGATCGGCCCTCATCTTTCTCTCCATAAAAACCATCCGGGGCATAGGAGCGTCTTGCCGAGTGAATCCCCTGCAGATTGGCTACCCGATCCTTAAGAGCGGGCTCAAGCGCCTCCCATGCTGCCACTTGATCAGCGAACAGTGTGTCTCCGCCTATGGGAGGCACAATGCTTCCATACAGCAAGGTGGCGGTTGGGGGCCCTGGCAAAAAACTCCAATCTGAATGCCATCCACCGGCGAATAAAGGGGCGGTCTCGCCTGCCAATCGCTTGACCTCTGCGACGTGGGGATGGCTTGGCAACGACTCAAAGAAAGGGTCTTCGCCAAACGGCCCAAAGTAGCTGGCAACCAACTGCAGCTCATCCAAGGTGAGCGCGAAATCATGAATAGCGATGATCTTATGCGTTAGCCAGGCTTCTCTCAGCGCGTCGACGGTGGCTTGATCGTTTAGGTCGCTCAACTGAAGACCCGTGACCGATGCGCCGCAGGAGGCGCCAGAAGGTTGTACGTTCATTCGTGCTCCTTTTCATGTCGTGATGCTGGATGCATCGCAACGCCTCTCATCCTTGCTTTAAAGCAAATGTGTAAACGGCGCATAAAGCCGTCTAAAGACCTGCTCGAGAACCCATGTATCGAGAGAAACTTAACGCTTTGGTCCATCGGATAACAGGTGTGGGAATCATTGCACCAGCTTTTACTCGGGCTGTTGCTTTAAGCCGATCTGCTGATCCAGTGTCACCCAGACCCATTCTCCGAGCAAGGACTGACGCTACCCGCGAAATTAAGGCCCAAGCACTGGGATCGGTCTACCTAACCCTTCTTGGTGCGCGCAGATCCGCTCAAGCGTTCGCGCAATAGAAAGCAATCGATGATCGTGGTACCGGCGGCCTACGACCTGAATGCCAAACGGCAGGCCTTTGTCGTCCAGCCCCATCGGTAGGGTGACCACCGGCAGGCCGGCAACGGTCAAGCTGGAGGTGAGATGAAGCCAGCCCATATAGTTTGCAATCACCTCGCCATCGACCGTCTCTGGGTAATTCATCAACCAACGAAAAGGTTGCACCCCTACCCCGGGAACTAACAACACATCAAATCTTGAAAACAGATCATCGCACCGACGAATGATCTCGAGTTGCCGATGCCGGGCCACGGCAATCGCCTGCATCGATGTGCGCTTCGCCGCATCAAAGGTCTGCCGGACGTTCTGATTAAAGTCTTCGCCCCATTGATCCGCTTCTTCAAAATACTGAGAGACGAATACGTCCTGCCGGATATGCCAATCAACATCTGGCGCATCCGTTAGATCAAGGCCGCTTGCCTCAACCCGGCCTAAATGCTTCGCTAAGGCACTCACTCGAGCCTCGAACAGCGCTTTGGTCTCCTTGGAGACTAATAGCCCCCCTAAATCTGTACTGACCGCCACCGATAGCTCTCGAGGGTCTACCTCCTCAAGCGTTCGGAACTGGCGCGCGTCCAGTGGAAAGGCCATGGGATCCTGGCTGCCGCCATGGGCTCGATCAGCAATCACCGATAACATCAGTGCCGCATCTTCAACGGTTTGGGCAATGGGGCCTTGGAGGCTGTAGTGGGTGCTCGGCGTTCTTCTTTCCTCGTTAGGCACAACGCCGGGCGTTGCTCTAAACCCAACGACCCCGCAATAACACGCCGGGATTCGGAGACTACCGCCGTGATCAGAGCCAGTGGCTAACTTCACCATATCCGCGGCGACAGCGACCGCTGATCCTCCGCTGCTACCGCCGCAAGTCATTGCTGGATCAAAGGGGTTACCAGTCGCTCCAAACACCGGATTTACCGTGTTCGCGCCGATGCTGTACTCCGGGATATTGGTTTTACCCACCACGATCGCACCCGCCGCCCGAAGCCGTCGCACGATACCCGCGTCTTGCTTAGGAATCGTATTGAGGTGACGCGCACTACCAAGGGTCGTGCGAATGCCCTCGGTTCGCTGGTTGTCCTTGATCAAAACGGGCAAGCCCGCAAGCGGCGGTAAAGACCGCTCGTCCAAATAAGCTCGATCCCAGGCCTCTGCTTCCGTTAATGCACGCTCCTCGGCCAGGGTAATTACGGCATTGAGTGTTGGATTACATTCTTCAATCCGTTGAAACGATGCATTCACGAGATCAGTAGACGATCGTTCACCGCGCTTCATTGCATCTAGCTGCGAAACCGCCGTTGGGCACTTTTCCTCCGACATGCCCTGAGAATAGCACGCTTGACCAATCTCACTTGGCGTCCCTATTCTCCTTTGATGCATGCACCTATTCTCATCACCGGCGGCTCCCGTGGTATTGGCAGAGCGATCAGGGAGCGGCTGGAGGACAAAGGCCATCGGGTGATCAATCTCGACCGTCAACCCGCACCGGATAGATCGACCGACGAGATTGCCTGCGATCTGAATGATCCCTTAAGTATTTCAAACGCAATCGATCAAGCACCCGCGCAACTCTCCGCCGTGATTTGTGTTGCGGGGGTTGGTCCCATCCCGAGCCATCCCGAGCAGGTCGTTCGCATCAATTTTCTTGGCACGCGCTCACTCATTGAACGCTTACTACCCCGCATTGAGTCAGGTGGTGCCGTGACATTGATCGCGTCTAGCGCAGGGAGAGATTGGAAAGACAATCGAACCCATGTTGATTCAATGCTGGATACCCCGAGTTTCGAATCGGGACTCGAATGGTTGAAGCGTCACCCAACGCGCTGGCAGAACGACCCCTACAAATTCTCAAAGCAGTGTCTTGCCGCGTATACCTACCGTGCAGCGGGGTTGGGGAAGCCTCGTGACATCAGGGCGAATTGCATCAATCCTGGTATCACTGCGACCGCCCTTTCTGATGATTTCAGAGCGCTGCTGGGTCATGAAACCTATGACCGAATCGTGCAATTGAGCGGTCGAGCGGCTGAACCTCAGGACATTGCAGGCTTGGCTGAATTCCTAACCGTTGGGGATGCTCATTGGATTAGCGGTGTGGAAATCACGGTCGATGGCGGTTATCACGCCGGCCAAATCGCAGGTTGGCATCCCTATTAACGCTCACTCATCCAGCGCCGCGAACGCTGGAGCAAGCCTCGCCTCACAGTGACTTAAGTCTTGGGGCTCGCCCTGTAAAAATTTGGCTCGATAGTACTCTGAGGGCCCATAGGCGCTATTGACAGAGCAGGATTTAAATCCCAACCGGTCATAGTAGCCAGGATCGCCAAGGACGAATAGGACGTCGATTCCAAGCTCCTTTGCCGAATCAGCCATCGCACGCATGAGCGTCGAGCCATGCCCCATACCCTGACTGTCTGGGCTAACCGATAGCGGCGCGACCTGCCCCGCTAACAACCCCTCATCTGGAAGCAGGGATACCCTCGAGACGGCCACGTGTGCCGAAATGGCGCCGGTTTGGTCAACCAGTACCTGCTCGAGCAGCACGTCGCCGTTCGCTCTTAACGCAGCGACAAGCGGCGCCTCTTGAACCGAATCCATGCTCGCACCTGGTGAAACGAACGCAGCACGAATCAACTGATCAATAGCGGCTCGGTCTTCATCCTTGAAAAGTCGAACGCTTAGCATGATCTGACCTCGTGGGTGTCTCGCTGGGCTAGCCACCTCAAGTGGCCCAAGCGCTCCCTAATTTGTTGTTGAACAGTTATTCGGACTGCGCCTGAAAGTTGCGATCTGCTCGCTTACCTCGATAGACCCGCATATCAATCGCCCGCCAGTGTGTGACCTCAATGGAAAAGAGCAATCTCGGTTCAGTTTTCATATTGTCAAAAAATCGTGCCACAGCAGCCTCGTTGCCCGGATCACCCTGGCCAATGAATTTTTCCACAAGCCGCTTGGAGACCGGCCAAATATCGGTTGAATGCCGCTCGTGTAAGGTTGCTAACCCCTCGATAGCGACGAATCCAGCCACTGGCGTGAGCGCCTCAATGCACAGGGAACAGCGCGCGTCCTTTTGCAGTTGCTTGCACCAGACTCGATGGTCGGTACCCGTTAGCCAAAACTGATGCTGATCATAAAGCCACCAAACGGGCACCGTATAAGGCAATCCATTACCGCGGAGCGTCGAGACGACGCCGATGTGAGGCTCCTCTAGAAACGCTTGTCGAGTCTCGTCGTCCATCCTCGGCATGAGGCTTACTCCCTGAGATTATTCTGAGGACCGGGCTGGCAGCGCGTTCACTAGCTCTACCCATTCTGCTGCCACCGGCAAGCGTCAGGCGAGGGCCGCCAGCCCACCTAGTATCCAGCCTCGACATCAACATCTACATCAACATCAGGGTCGGGCCTCATAGGATGATGGCTTGAGCCCTGCTAGGCCACCTCGTAACGATCGATCACCGCTCTGACTAATCCACTGCGAACAATGTCGTCCCGTTCAAAGGCATGCACCTTGACTTGCGCGAGGCCCGTCAGCCTGTCGATCGCGTCTGCAAGGCCATTGGCCCCTTTTAAGTCACTCTGCTGAACATCCCCGTTGATGACCACGGTACAGTCGGTACCGATCCGGGTGAGGAACATTTTCATTTGCGTCACCGTGGTATTTTGCGCCTCATCGAGAATGACGAAATTCCCTGGACCAAAGGTCCTCCCCCGCATGTAGGCAAGCGGCGCCGCCACAATTCGCCCGTGGCGAAGATAATAGTCAACCGCACCACGGCCCAGCCGCTCATCAAGAATCTCGCGAAACGCCTCGATGTACACACCAAATTTTTCATCGACATCGCCAGGCAAAAACCCGAGCTGCTCTCCAGCTTCTACCGCAGGTCGAGTTAGGATCAATCGCGAGATCGTCCCTCGCCGCAAACCATCCGCCGCTAGTCCCGCTGCACAATAACTTTTCCCGGTACCAGCCGGACCGATACCAAAGGTTACCGGGTGAGTTTGAATAGCGCGCATATACCGGGCTTGGCTATCGGTCTTAGCCTCAAGCGGTCTGATTTGGCGCTCACCGTGGGCGCGGTGGCTTTGAAGGTGGATCGCGTCAAAGTCCAAATGGGCCAAGGCTGCATGTTGAATGTCGCTACCCGTTTTGACCGCTTGTTTTCGTTTCGATCGCTTACCGCTCATTTTGGTACATAGCCTTTTCACTGATCGTCTCGATTTCGCGGTCATTAATTAAGCACCTCGCTGCCTAAGGTTAG
>CAJXDD010000072.1:0-11162 GCA_913052075.1 uncultured Gammaproteobacteria bacterium | reverse complement strand
GTGAAGAACAAGCGGTAATCGTTGAGCGGCGTGGCGGTGTGATGGTGATCACGCTGAACCGCCCTGACGCCATGAACGCGATTAATGGCGCGCTCTCAAACGGATTGTGGACTGCGGTGCAGGAATTAGATGCAGATGACTCGTTGGTTGCTGGCGTTATTACCGGCAGTGGCCGCGCTTTCTGCGCAGGCATGGATCTCAAAGCGTTCGCACGGGGCGAGGACATTGGCCCGTTGAACACCTTTGTACGGTCGGGCGCCAAAAAGCCGCTCATCGCTGCTGTAAATGGCTTTGCGCTCGCGGGCGGATGCGAAATCATGCTCACCTGCGACCTTATCGTTGCGGCTAAGGGCGCCAAAATTGGCATTCGCGAAGTCAAAGTCGGCCTCTTCGCTGCTGCGGGTGGCGTGTTCAGACTTCCGGCGAGAGTCGGTTACGCGAAGGCGATGGAAATGGCACTGACGGGCGAGCCTATTACTGCTGAAGAGGCTATGGATGCAGGCATGCTAAGCGGCCTCACCGAGCCGGGTGAAGCGCTTGATGCAGCGGTCGCTCTCGCTGAAAGGATTGCAGAGAACGCGCCGCTTGCGGTCGCTGCCTCAAAGGAGCTGGTACGAGCCGCGTCAATGGGCGTTGAAGAAGACAAGCTCTGGGAAATGCAGGTTCCCCTTCAGAAGAAAGTGTTCAGCTCCAATGACGCGAAAGAAGGTCCCGTGGCCTTTGCCGAGAAGCGCGCACCCAATTGGACAGGCACCTAGCCGACCCATCTGGTATCGCACAAAAAAAGGGGCACTGCCCTCTTTTTTTGTGCCCAATGATTAACGGTGCTGACTGCTAATCCAAATTGTCAGCCCTTATCCTAGTCCTGCTTGCCCTCTACTCCGGACAGCCCTAGGCAGAGCTTAAAAGAGATCTTAGCCACCCTCGCCTCGCCTAAGCTCGGCACTCAATCAAGGTCTGACGCGGCGCCCGCCCGTCGGCGACAAGACATGCTGAAGATGCGACAAAGTGCCTTTTTTGACCCATCCATCGCTTTTGCTCATTGAGTTGACTAAGCTTTGCCCGTTCTCGAGAGGAACCATCCATGCGCGAGCGTCGAACCAAAATCATTTGCAGCATCGGCCCAGCAACCCACAGCTTTGATCAGTTAAAACGCCTCCACGAGGCGGGTATGGACGTAGCAAGAATCAACATGTCCCATGCCAGTCATGATATGGCTGAGGAAATCATCGGTTGGTTAAAAACACTCAATCGCCAAGTTAGCTACCCAGTGCCTGTGCTACTAGACACTCAAGGGCCCGAAATCCGCACTGGAGTCTTGAACGAACCGATGGAGCTTGTCCGCGATGATGAAATTGAATTACGAGTGAGTGAGAGCGGCCCAAAGAGCAAGCGCAGTATTACTGTTAACTACCCTGAGCTCATCGAAGTCTTGCGAGAGGGTCAAACAGTCACTATCGATAACGGATTAATCAATCTCGAGGTGCTGGCTAGGGCCGAGGACTATCTGCGCTGCCGAGTCGTGGATGGCGGCAAGCTGACTAGCCGAAAGCACGTCAACCTCCCGGGAGTCAGGGTCAACCTTCCCGCCATCACAGATAAAGACCGGGCCGATATTGAATTCGGCATGAAACACGATATCGATTACATCGCGCTATCTTTTGTTCGAGAGGCTTCTGACGTTGAGGCCTGCCGCGCCTTCCTCGGCCGCAAATCAAACACCATCAAAATCATCGCCAAAATCGAGGATCAGGAGGGCGTAACGCATATTCACGATATCGTGCGCACTGCCGATGGCGTTATGGTGGCACGAGGCGACCTGGGTATTGAGACGAACATTGCAGACCTTCCCAACATCCAGCGGCGCATCGTTCATTCAGCGGCCAGATGGGGACGGCGCTCGGTAGTAGCAACCCACATGCTGGAGTCCATGATTGATCACCCCATCCCCACTAGAGCCGAGGTCACTGACGTTGCCAACGCAATTTACGAAGGTGCCGATGCCATCATGCTGTCAGGGGAGACCAGTGTTGGCCGCTACCCCATTCGTTGCGTTGAGCAGCTCGATGCCATCGCTCAAAAGACGGAACTTTGGCCTGGGCTCGGCTATGAAAAGGATCTTGAGCCGGAAAGTGACAAACAGCACATTGCCACCAATGCCGTCACGCTTGCCGAGGATCTCAAAGCTGCAGGCGTGGTGGTCATCACTCGCCGCGGCATCACAGCTGATTTGGTAACCAACGCGAGACCCACAAAGGTCAGGGTATTTGCGTTCACCAACCATAGCCAAACGCGTCGAAGACTAGCACTCAATCGCGCTGTTTATTCGCATCGTATCGAATTCAGTAAAGAGCCTGAGAAAACACTGCAGCGCGCGCTGGGCATACTGAAGTCGCGGGAGGGGCTGAAGTCCGGGGACAAGGTCGTCATCATTTCCGATGTGCTAGCCGAGGGAAATTCCGACGCAATTCAGTTGCGGCGCCTCGACTGAGATTTGCTTACCTGAAACCGGCCTGAACCACGCGTATTCAACCCGATGCCAATGCTTGCGAACCCTATGGCGGCCGGGCAAAATTTCTCTATCGCGCGGCGACGCTTCATACCATGGTTCAAATGAATAGACTCGGCTTGATTGCACTAATTGCTCTGGTAGGCCTCGTTCCCCCAGCGATTGCCAGTGAAACCGATGAATTCACTTGGGACATTGATGGCGACGGCAAAGAAACAGCTCTAACTGATGGTTTACTAGTCATTCGCTACCTGTTCGGTTTCACAGACCAGGCACTTGTTCAAGACGCAGTAGATGCCAGTGCAACTCGCTCCACTCCGGACGACATAAAAGCTTATCTTGATGCTTATCCAGCCGAATTGGATGTCGATGGCAATGGCACCAACTCCGCGCTAACAGATGGCCTTTTGATCATTCGCTATCTCTTCGGATTTAATGGCAGCTCACTCGTTCAAAACGCCGTAGCCCCGGATGGAGAGAGAACATCTGCAGCAGATATCTCGGTTTATTTGGGCTTGAGATCTGGAGGAGGTGGCAATGTTGAACCACCCATTGAAACACCAACCATCACGGCGAAAACGTATTTTGAAGACAATGTTTCTGAGCTCATCTTGGCGCGATGCATCGTTTGCCACAATGACAACGGATCAGCCAGATCAACCCGCCTAGTTTATGAAGCCAGCAGTGTGCCTGGTTACCTTGATAACAACTATAGCGTGCTCGCGGCGTACGTATCCGGAGGTAATGCCGCGACGCTTCTAGCTAAGATGAGCGGCAGCCAATCTCACGGCGGTGGAGCTATCTACCGGGTGGGCACCGACCAATATGCTGCCTTCGAGGAATTCGTTCGTTTAGTACAAGAAGAGGACGCTTCAGGCGAAGAAGAACCAGAACCCGTTTCCAATAGCTTCAACGCATTCTTTAAGTCCTCTACCCTGTTAAATGCGGAAGCAACACTGAGGCGTGCCACCATTTTGCTACTGGGTCGTAACCCCACCCGCTCTGAAATCAGCCTCCTAGGTGACGGGTCAGAACTGGCTCTCCGAAAAGCTATTAGACTGGCAACAGAAGACCCAGCTTTTCATCAGTTCCTTATTCGAGGCGCAAACGATAGGCTACTAACAGACGCCTTTGTCCAAGGAAGACCGCTTCAACAAGCAAGCCTAGAAGGGAATGCTTTCTATCCAATCGGAACAAACGCGCACGCTGACGCTCAAGCGGAGGCAGGCAGAAGATTCTTTTATTGGCCCAAATATAATCACTGGCGCTGGGGCCTTGCGCGCGCTCCTCTCGAGCTCATTGCATACATTGTGGGTACCGACCGAGACTATCGAGAGATACTAACCGCCGATTACACTATGATGAATTATGCTGTAAGCGAATTCCTGAATGGAGGCGCGGAGTTCGATGAGGTCAACCCAGAAGAGTTTTCATATTGCCAAGCATTTCCTACCAAACCCTGCTATGACCATAGTCAGTTCAAACCCGCTCGCAACAATGGGCAAACACTGCTGACAGCCAGTCTTAAGACGGAAGAAACAGAGTTTCAAACGCGGCGCATCACTGCTTACGACGCGTTCATCGACTACCCTCATGCAGGCGTGCTAAATACGCAAGCATTCTTAAATCGCTATCCAAGCACCGAAACCAATAGAAACCGAGCGCGAGCAAGATGGACTTTCTATCACTTCCTCGGCGTTGATATCGAGAAGTCCGCCCCAAGAACCACTGATCCCATTGCCCTAGCGGATACCGACAACCCTACGCTCAAAAATTCTGCATGCACGGTTTGTCATCAAGTCCTAGACCCTGTCGCTGGAGCCTATCAACATTATGGGGATATTGGGTTTTACCACGAATCTCGGGGAGGTCTGGATTCCCTTCCCTTCAATTATAAGCAAGCCATTGCTGACCCAACGCTCAGCCCCACCTACATTGGCGGTGAACTGTTTGAAGTTGAGAATGAAGACTACGGACCCGTTTTTGATACTTCGTTCGAGTCGCCTGCACAAAAGGTCTATCTGCGCATCGAGTTCATGAACGATGCGGCCGATGGAAATGGCGACCGTAACGCCTTCTTTGGCCCACTTACACTCACAGGTCCCAATCAAAGCATCAATATTGGTCCTAACAACATACCTGAAGATACAGAGCGTTACGGCTGTGGGGGTCTGCAGAGAGATGGTTATGGACAGTACTGTCAGGGAGGCGTTGTTTTTCCGATTGAACTAGGAGAGGCGGGCACCTATACGCTATCGATTAAGTTGCGTGGAGATCAGTTCGGGGAAGAACCTGTTCAAGTCATGGTATCCATCGATACCGATATAAATGCTCTAGATGGGATTCGCTACACCGAGGGGGACACCTGGTACAAAGACATGCGTGAACCTGGATTCTTAGCAAGCACCACCCCTAAAGAGGCAGAAAGCCTTCAATGGCTTGCTGCCGAAATTGTAAAAGACCCTTGGTTCGCAGAGTCAGTTGTTAGGTTTTGGTGGCCAAGCCTCATGGGTCAGCCAGTAATCGAGGCACCGGAGGTGGTTGAGGACGAGCGATTTCAAGAACAACTCGCACTTTCCGAGGCACAGCAGAGCTACATTACGGAGACCGCTGCCCGCTTTGCCGAGGGCCTCAACGGTGGCCAACCATTCAATGGAAGAGACCTCATTGTCGAATTGATAACGAGCCCATGGTTCAGGCTAATCAATCTCGAAGAGGCTAACTCTTTGTCAAACCAACTCGGGAGTAGGCGACTACTCACACCAGAGGAGCTCGAGGCTAAGTTCGCGGGTCTGACAGGTTTTTACTGGGGCCACTACAACAACAGGTATGCAGAGCGGCATATTACTGGTCGGCAGTCACGACTCTCTGGGGAGTTACAGGTCCTTTACGGGGGAATTGACTCTCGTAATGTGACTAGGCGGGCAGATCAAATGTCTCCGCTCATGTTCAATATCGCTGAAAAGATGGCGCTTGAAACCGCCTGCGAGGTTGTTGTGCGTGATTTCGCGGAGGCACCAGCAGAGCGCCGCATGCTCGGCAACACGCGCCGCTTAACGACCCCAGAGTCAACTTTAGTTGCTCAAGTAGCAGCCGAAGTGCCACTCGCTGAATTCTCGACGGTAATCGAGACAACCGCCCAAATCGAACCTGGACCTGTCTCGATATTCGTCACCTTTAATAACCAGCTCGGCGACGAAAATGGCTCAAGGAATGCGCATTTTGACCGAATAGACATCACATCTCCAAGCGGTATGGAGGCGGTGATAGAGTTTGAGGAGGCGCCTCAAGGTACCCGGATCACCGGTTGCGGCCACCATACAGATACCTATCACCAGTTGAGCTGCAATGGGAGCATCATTATTCCCTTTGAAGCAGCGGAAGCAGGTAATTACACCCTCGAGCTGATTGGAGCGGGTGAGCAATACGGCGATGAACCTGTGCGTGTCGAACTATCAATCGTTGATAAAGTATCGGGGGAGCCAGCGCTCAAGCGCCAAATTCAAGATCTGCATCAACTATTGCTCGGTGAAACTCTCACAACAGATGACCCCGAAGTGGAAGCCACTTACGCACTATTAGTCGAATCCTATAGAACCCGAAAAGAAAGTGGAGTCACCCACGTCAACCAATGGCCGCTTGAATCTTGCCCGAATCATCAATGGCGTCTCTCAGACCTTGATGGGTCAGACCCAACCTTTATGGTCGGCGCTTGGATCAACGTTCTCACTTACCTGATGACTGATTTTCGATTTCTCCACGAATAGCAAATAGAAGGGCGATCAAGAATAATGAAAAGAAGAGCATTGCTTAAATCCGCTGGTGGAGCCAGCGCGCTAGGTCTACTTGGGCCGCTTCGCTCTCTAGCCCTCGTGGAAGGTGGTTATACCGGACCGCTACTACTCCAGGTGCAGGCCAACGGGGGCTGGGACGTCACGAGTTACTGTGATCCAAAAACCAATCAACCCGGTGAGCCAGTGATCACCAACTGGTCAAAGTCCTCAGAGCCTCAGCGAGCAGGTGGAATCACATACGCACCATTTGCCAACAATGATTGGTTTTTTCAAAAGCACCACGCACGCATGCTGGTGATAAATGGCATCGACTTACAGACCAATTCGCACACAACAGGTGTATTGCATAATTGGAGTGGGCGAAACGCCGAAGGATATCCAGGCTTAACCGCCCTCTTCGCGGCTAACCACGCACCCGACATTGCCATGCCTTATGTCAACTTCGGCGGTTTCGGTGCAACAGAAAACATCATCGGTTTCACAAGACTCCAAGATAACCCCGAGATGTTGAGGCGAGTCTTAGAGCCAAACCTCGAGCGCTACCATCAACCCAACCAGTACTCAAACTACGAGGGGCCCATTACCTATCGGAGAGTGGAAGACTTAAGCCTGATTGAGCAACATCGGCAAGCTCGATACCAGCGGTTACTAGCGTCGAGCGTAAAGGGCACGCGGGAGCAGCGAAATTTATCCGCCTATTCGGACTCAATTAAAAACAGAGCCACCTTGAAGGATTTTGCATCCTACCTTCCAAGTGATGAAGAGACCGAGCCCCGTGCGGCCATGATGCAAACAAACTTAAAGGCTCAAGTTCAGATCATTAGTGCCGCCTTTTCCGCCGGTGTAAGTAGTGCCGCCGATTTACAACTAGGTGGATTCGATACTCATAGCGATCATGACGCCTCGCATGCGCCGTTACTGACGTATCTGAATGAGTCTATCGATCTGATTTGGCAGCTTGCCGAACAAGGAGGATACGCAGATCGCTTGACCGTCGTTATTGGCTCTGATTTCTCGAGAACGCCCAATTACAACTCTGGCCAAGGGAAGGATCACTGGCCCATCGGGTCGGTGATTGTGATGCAAGATAATCCCACTTGGGGCAGCCGCACTACCGGGATTACCGATACGGGGCATAACGCACTACCCGTTTCGTTTGATACGCTTAAACTGGATGAAGTGAACGGCTCGATTCTCTATCCAAAACATGTTCATCAGGCCCTAAGAAGACTCACTGGCATTGAAGGCTCAGCGCTCGACGCCCAGTTCCCCTTCCTGAACATTACGACGCCAAACCTTTTTGGGTAATTATCCTCGACCTGGTTAAGCCGTGCACTGGGTGAGGAGTTAGAATTCGGGCGCCCCGCGAGATATTGGATGCTGGCTCCAGGCTAACCTGCAAACAATCACCCCAAGAGTTGGAACCACTGCGCATTATCCCTGGATGCAACTTAGATCCTAATCTTTGTATTGGATCGCCCTAGTTTGACTCGCTAGGTCAAGGTCAAACGCGAAACCGCTGAATCTGGATATCATCCTCACCAAGGTCGGCAAAATTATCGTCGACTCGCCCTTTGATATATTCCTTCCAGGTGAACGCACGATATTTTGAGGACTCCAGATGCGCCGGAATCAACGATTCCAGCTTCGCATTACCAGCCGGGTTAAAAAAGTACGGTGTGCTAAAGCGACCACTGCAGCCGATGGCTGCCATAGGCAGGACTCGGTGAACTGCCGCGCGATAGTGATCATTACTCCACACCTGCATGGCATCCCCTAGATTGACCACGATGGTGCCTGGGACAGGAGAAACGTCGATCCAGCCCTTCGATACAGAGTGCGTCTGAAGCCCCCCGCTGTCGTCTTGCAGTAACAGCGTCAAAATACCAGGATCAGTGTGATGGTGAAGCGCCATATCGCCCAATGCTGTCACCTGACTGCTTTCATCGGCAGATAAAGGGTCTTGCTCGGGGTAATAATTCAACCGTACGTTAGACGTTCTCGGGTCCCCTGCCACGGAAACGCTAGCTCCACTCATCGAAGCATTCAGAGCCCTAAGGACCAGCGATAGCGTGCGCGCAGCGATCCCACTTGCGGCGTCGAAGAATCCTTCCATGGCTGGTCGGAACTTGGGCCGATCCTGTGGCCACTGATTGAGATCACTACCGTCCTCTCGTGGCTGCATAAAGTCGAAGACTTCTTTCTGATCTCGTCGGCGCTTGGTTAGTTCGCGATCGTAATATCCGAGTGGTATTTGCTCAGACCGCCCAACAGCTCTCTTAACATCGTTTGGCTCTGCGAAAAACGCGCGCGACTCAACCCACATGGCCTCAATGGCAGCCTCCAAGCCGTGATGACTCAGTAAAAAAAAACCATGCTCACGGCAAGCAGCATCCAGCCCACTCAAATCACTGCCCGGTGACTCCGCTTCTTCAAGGTTAATCGTCGGGATCATCTCATTATCCGATCGTTGCCAGTCAGTCATTGTCCATAGGGGCTTGCCCCCTTTGGTGATAGAGCCGGCGGTAGTCTAACAGAACGCAGATTTCTCGACCGGCTGACAGTCCTAGAGTCGACAAGCTCCCCTAATATGTCACGGGTCGCTAAGGATTAAGTGCACCTCGATGCCCCCAGAGACTGGGCGCATAATGGACTGACGGAGTCCAGTCATCAGTAATCGCAAGCCCCTCACAGCCATACTCGATATCAAACCCAGAGGGGGTTTGCATGTAAAAGCTCACCATCATGTCGTTGGTATGCTTTCCAAGAGACGAGGAAACAGGCACATTCGAGCGCTGAACAATATCTAGCGTGCGCCCTACTTCATCCATCGTCGCCGCCTCCATCATGATGTGATTAAGGCGTTTCGGAGCAGGAATTGGCGCGATGGCGAGCGAGTGATGACGAGAATTGCAGTGCATAAACGTCAATCGGAGCTGTCGCCCCTCCGGGCCAAGGAGCACGTGGTCAGACAAATTGAAACCCAATGACTCCATAAAAAACCCCGTTGCGGCAGCTTCATCCGGTGCAGATAAAACAATGTGCCCAAGCCCCATGTCTCCCGTAACAAAGCCAGCATGTTCTCTCGCTGGTTTAAAAGGGTTACCTGCGAGGCGCTCGCCGACATAGAGCTCCACCGCGAGCCCAAAGGGGTCTTCGCAGCAAATCATTGCACTCACGCCGCGCTCTGCGCAAAGCGCTTCGCTGCCTTGGTCTACTGAAATTCCTTTCTCCTTTAAGGCTTTCGCTAGCGCCTCTAGCGCCTCGATCGAGTTCACCTCCAGGCCAATGAAGGTCAGATCATCCTCACCGCTCGCCGCAAGGGACAATCGCCAAACCTGTTCGTCGTATCTAAGATCGAGACGCGACCCTCGCTCGATCACTTCAATACCGAGCACATCTAGCGCGTAGGTCTTCCAAGCTGCTAGATCCGAAACACCGATACCCAGGTAACCCAGTGACGTGACTTTTGCCATGATTGATCCTCTCAGCCTTGGTCAGTACACGGTTCCAGGCGGAACCTCAGCACCAAAAGATTACGCACCCGACGCGTAGTAAATGGTTTCGGCCTCACCGATCACTCGCTCAGCCCGAGCAGGAGCCGCTGGAAAAACCAAAAAGCGGCTAACACTCCAACCAGCTCCGGAAAACCGCGGCGCCAAATATCTGGCGCGCTCTGTATTTTGTACCACGCGATCAAGACGAACTTAAACAACACGACAAACCCTACCTGACCCACCTCAACCCCAATGTTGAATGCAAAAAGTGCGGTGAGCACATCTTCCTCGGGCAAGCCCATTTCGCGTAACGCGGAGGCGAATCCCAACCCATGCAACAGACCAATGGTGGCACTCACCACGATGGGATATCGCTGACCAAGACTCAGGCCATCACGATAAAGCAGCTCCGCAGCAAGCGCCACAATACTGAGCGCAATCAACGCCTCCACAATCACCATGGGTACGGTGATGAATTCCAACGCTGCTAGGCCGAGTGTCAAAGAATGCGCGAGCGTAAACCCCGTTACAGCGAGCAACAGGGCTTTCAAACTGGGCAGGAGTAAAACTAGACAGGCAACTAACAAGAGGTGGTCCAGGCCGCCCAAGATATGATCGACGCCCAATGCGAAGTAGCCGGACCACCAACCTCCTTCACGGACCCTTTCGGGCAGTGGGATGACCTCCTCCCCAGGTCCAACCTGAATCATTTGCGGCGCAAATCCCAGTCGCTTGTATTGGAGCACCGTTGAGAGCGACGGGTTGCCGCTTGGGAAGGCGAGCACCATTTGGCTCGGTGAATTCATGCAATCTAAACGGATGAACCCAGAGACTGCAATCAAATGCTCACTGCCGTCGAGCTGGCAGTTTCCTTTAAAGCCAACACTGGGCCGTTCAGCGGGAGCAAGACTCGCGGGGAACCGCCAATTCAGCTGGAACTGATCTGGCTCTAACTCGGTGAGTTCAAAATAGAGCGGGCGGGATTCATGTGCGTTGACTAGGCCCCCAGAGAGGGCGACGACTGCAACCAACACAAACACTAGCAGCTTCATGGGGCCTCGAACATTCCTTCTAACTCAGGCCCGATAGCGACCTCGTATTGCTGGATGACTTGGTCCGCTGCCAATCGACGAGCAGCGAACCTGGCCTTCTCTCGCCAACGCATTTCAACCGATTGCGCGACATCAATGAAATCCGGCTGCACTGCTGCTAGGTGTGCTTGCTTATAAATCAGGTGCATCCCCCAATCCGACTCGATGGGGCCTTGCCAAGCGCTCTTCACAGGAAGTTCGAAAATACGATGAGCCGCGCTTTGCCCCATATGACTGGCCACCACCGCCTCCGACTGCTCAACGTAATTGA
>CAJXDD010000071.1:0-11258 GCA_913052075.1 uncultured Gammaproteobacteria bacterium | reverse complement strand
GTAAATCAGTTGTGCTGGTGACCCACTCTGGCAACACGATCGTGCGCCGAGATAAGGAACGTTTCAGCTCCAGTCGCTCGGCTACTGTAAAAATGGCTGGAGCTTTGGGGTCAGCCAAAGCTGCCCGCTCGAGCCAGAGGTTTGCTTTTGTGAAGGCAAGGTCGTCTATGGCTTCAAGGGCCCAGGTTAAATAGAGTTCGACAATCTGATGGATGCCTTCCCTTGCACCATGATGATGGGGGTCAATCTGCAGAACAGAGCGGTAATAAAATAGTGCGTTCCGATCCTCGGGTTCGGTTAATAGTCGATCCTGCATGGCCTGATGGGCTTGCTCCATAAGTTGAGTAACAGCCAACTGTTTTTGATCGTACTGAGCGTTTGAACGTTCGGCGACTTGAGACTTGCTGAAGGGAGGCACGTTGTTTTGAGGGGGCACGGTGCTACAGGACGCCGTCCAGACTAGCAGGAAGAGGGTCCCAACTGAGCTGTGACCGTTATTTGTTAGAAACCTTTTTGCCAAGGGTCTTTCTTTCAAAAGTTTGGGCACTCTGGCGCAAAATTCAAAGCTGGTAACATAGGTCACCGGGACGGCTCCATAGAGGAGGTAGGCGCTGGGCGTTGGCCATGAATCAAATGAGGAGCTGGCTCGCTCGTCCAGAGTCTACGTGAGTAAAATGAATCGCACACAAATCGTAGTATTGGCTTTAGTCGTTGTTGTTTCAACGGGTGTCATCGGTGGAACGGTGGTCTTGACCCTATCAGGTCCGATCGATCTATCGACAACCATTAGAGCGACACAAAGTGCGGTTGCTCTTAGACATTATGACGCACGCCCATCTGATAGTAAGGGGATTAACTATCAGGCGAGCTTAGGCGCTGTAGCTGAGGGACCTTTACCAGAGTTGTCTCTGCCTTCTTCAAATGTATCGATAGGAGAGACAACGGGTTCCCGAGGCGCATTGGAACTCCTGCTGCAAGGCGAAGATGAAAGTCGGATATTACCTGTTGATGAAGCGTTTCCGTTTGATTACCTGCGTGACCGCGACCAGCTGATCCTGCGCTGGCAAACGGTTGAGGGGCATTATCTATATCGCCATCGCTTCGCTATACACCGGGCATCCGGAGAAGCCATTTCACTTCAGCTGCCCGATGGACAACTAGAGAAAGATCCTTATTTTGGCGATGTCTATATCTTCGAAAGACCGCTTGAAATCTCGGTCGACTTAAATCGTTTGATGGTTAACGGCGAAGAGGATCCGCACTACCGAGTGACCTATCAAGGCTGCGCTAGGATGGGGTACTGCTACCCTCCCCAGCAGCGGTTGATCGAAATAACTCGCGCTGGTGCGTAAGGTTCGACTGTAAGGCTTCGTATTTCGAGTAATGTTATGAGTCAACGATTCATTTTATTGTTAAACGGCCCAAACTTAAATTTGCTAGGCACACGCGAACCGGATTTTTACGGGTCTACGACGCTTATGGACATTGAGCAGGAACTGGTGAGTCGAGCCGCGCAATCTGGAATAACGCTCTTGTGCAAACAATCGAATGCAGAGCACGAACTTATTACCCAAATCCATATGGCTCAAGGAAATGTTGATGGCATCATTTTTAATCCCGGTGCCTTTACTCACACCAGCATCGCTCTTCGCGACGCGCTCGTTGGCACCGAACTGCCATTTATCGAGGTTCATTTATCAAATGTCTTTGCTCGAGAGCGTTTTCGGCATCGCTCCTATTTGTCGGATATCGCGCTGTCGGTTATCTCAGGGCTGGGGGCTAGGGGTTACGATATGGCGCTCAGAGTATTTCAGCATCGCCTCTTAAGTGCGGATTGAGGGATGTCTGCCAGCCTTATAGTTAATCATTAAGTGAAAGCGAGTAGTGCACGTTGATGGAACGAGGTAAATCATCATTCAAAAAAAGCTGTGACGAATCCCTCAATAGTGACAATCCAGCTTTTATGCAGGCCTCTAAAGTGCGCAGAGAAACCGCTGTACAGCATCACTTTTAGAACGATAGATTGAGAATCATCATGTGAGTTGGGCCGTGGCTCGAAAGATGACACCCGGTCCTGGTTATGGGTGCTCAGCGCGGAGATGAGTCCAGATGGCTATAGCTTGGTTCGAATAGGATAGGGGCAATGCATTGGAATAAGGTGAGCGTGACCGTCTACCCTGAGCAAGCAGATGCCATTGAATCTCTGCTTTGGGCATTGGGCGCAGTGTCAGTCACTTTCTCTGATTCGCAAGACAACCCAATTTTCGAGCCGCCGGTAGGTGAGCATCCATTATGGCAGCAGTCGGAAATGTCTGCGCTGTTTGACCAAGAGTCCGATCTTAGCGCCATAGCCGATGCAATAGCCGCTGAATCTGATGCTAGCGTGCATATCGAAGCGCTGGTCGAGCGAGCTTGGGAGCGAGAATGGCTTGACCAATTTAAGCCCATGGCCTTTGGCGATCGGTTGTGGATTGTTCCATCGGTCTACGATTCGCCCAAAGAAGCTGAGGTGGTGCTTCGGCTGGATCCGGGCCTGGCTTTTGGTACGGGCACTCATCCCACCACCGCGATGATCCTCAGATGGCTCGATAGTATGAAAATCAACGGCCTCAGTATTTTGGACTACGGCTGTGGGTCGGGGATTTTAGCGGTGGCGGGGTTGCTACTGGGTGCCAAGACTGCGACAGCGGTTGATATTGACCCTCAAGCGATACAGGCGACACTTGATAATGCGGATCAAAATAAGGTTAGTGATCGACTGATGACGGGAGAGGTTGGTCGTGTTGCTATTGGTCGATACGATATCGTGCTTGCTAACATCTTGGCAGAGCCGCTCTGCACACTTGCCGAGACTTTGTGTCAAAGCACCGGGGTGGGCGGAACTCTAGTGCTCTCAGGGATTCTACAAAGTCAGCGAGATGATGTGGCTGCCGCCTATGAAGGGCGAGCCATGGTTATCGCTGAGTACGAAGAAGAGGGGTGGGTCGCAATGGTGCTTAAAAAATGTTGATCGCCCAGAGTCCCAATTGCTGGGACTCGTTCCAGGTATGGATGGGTCTGATGCAGGTGTATTTGAACCGCCCTCTAGAGGCGCTGAAACGAATGTTAGAGATGAAGAGCCAGAAGGAGCTATCCGCATCGCAGTTGGCGTATTAGCTATCGCATTGATCGTATCCCCTGCGATATTAGTGCAGCACCTGCTATCATCCGATGCCCAAGATTGGCAGGTAGCTGTAGTGAAAGTCGGACCCTTTTCTCACTCAAGCCGAGTGGTGCTGGCGCCTATGGCTGGCGTTACTGACCGGCCTTTCCGCGATTTGTGTCGAGGGCTGGGAGTTTACTGGGCTATTGGAGAAATGCTGACCTCTAATCTAAAGCTCTGGTCCAGTAGCAAGTCTACCAAGCGACGTGTTCAAAATGATGAGGTTGGTCCGAGATGGGTGCAGATCGCCGGCGCTGTTCCTGCTCAGATGGCAGAAGCGGCCCATGCCTGCCAGCAGGATGGTGCTGAAATCATTGATATCAATCTTGGGTGCCCCGCTAAGAAGGTATGTAATCGCGCCGCGGGCTCGGCGTTGATGAAAGATGAAGCGTTGGTAGAACAGATTTTGTCTGCAGTGGTTAGCGCTGTATCGATCCCGGTTTCCTTAAAAATGCGGCTAGGTTGGTCGCTGGATCATCAAAATGCGGTCACCATTGCTCAAATGGCCGAATCGTTAGGAGTTTCGCTTGTTACTGTCCACGGCCGGTCTCGCGCCTGCCGGTTTGGGGGACCAGTTCACTATGACCGGATCCTAGCAGTTCGGGAGGCCGTCCGTATTCCTCTCTTGGCTAATGGTGATATCCGTAGTGTGGAGGATGCGCGCAAAGTCATTGAGGTGACGGGTGCCGATGGGGTGATGATAGGTCGCGCGGCGCAAGGCCAGCCATGGCTACCCGGACTGATCGATAGAGCGCTGGCAGGTAGTGATGATATCGATCCTCCTTCCTGGATAGAGCAGCTTCGCTTGATTCGCGATCATGTTCATAAACTCCAATGTTTTTATGGTGATATGCAAGGGGTTCGAATTGCAAGAAAACATGTAGGTTGGTTTCTCGATGCCGCACAAGCTTATACATCGGATCACGCCAAGGTAAATCTATTCGCCCAAAAGAAACAGCGGTTCAATCGATTGGAATCAGCTGATGACCAAATCCATTTCTTTGATGAGCTGAAGACCAGCGATTGGCTCAGAGCGCTTCGCGTCGCATGAACAATTTAAAAGTAGAGCAGGACAATGCCGACAGAGGCAGTGTGATTTCGATATCGGTCGAGCAGGCAGTCACGCAGTATTTACGACTAATGACCGATCAGAACGTTAGCGATCTGTATAGTCTCGTTCTTTCACAGGTCGAGCCTGCTCTCCTCCGTTCGGTTATGACCCATGTAGAAGAGAATCAATCTAAAGCGGCGCAGTTGTTAGGGATAAGTCGAGGAACGTTACGATCAAAGCTAAGGAAACATGGTCTGATCTAGGAGCTATTTCGGCTAACCTTTTGCTTGAGACCCGATGGTAGGTAATGTCGATAGTGCGGTAGCGCAGCGTTGGTAAAGCAGTGATAGGGCTGTGACAACGAAAGAAACATGTAGTGACAAAAGAGGAATGAATTCATGTCAAAACTCGATTGGGTCCCGATCAAAAGGGCGCTAATCAGCGTTTCCGATAAGACAGATCTCATTTCTCTAGCTTCCCGCCTCCACGATAACGGGATCGAGTTACTCGCGACTGGGGGGACTTTTCAAGCTATTTTTGATGCGGGGATCACAGTCACTGAGATTGCCGAAATGACCGCTTGGCCCGAGATGATGGGTGGGCGAGTTAAGACCCTCCACCCAAAAATTCATGGCGGATTGCTTGCAAGAGATGTCATCGATGACAAGGCATTGTCCGATCATCAGATCCCGCGCATTGATCTGCTGGTGTTGAACCTTTACCCGTTCGAAGCGGTCACGTCCGATGATGCCTGCACGCTGGCGGATGCGATTGAAAATATCGATATCGGCGGGCCAGCTATGCTGCGATCTGCCGCTAAGAATTACGATCGTGTGACCTTGATCACAGATCCCAATGATTATGATGATTTCCTGGATTGCTTAGAGCACGGGAACGGCGCCGTCGACCGACACTATCGTTTTAGTCAGTCAATTAAAGCATTTGCTCGAGTCGCGGCATACGACGCGGCGATTTCGAATTATCTCGCCGCGCGTCAAGAGGAGACCGATGCGCGTCAGTGCGATTTTCCTAGTGTTTACACCCAGCAGTGGGTCAAAGTTAGTGAGATGCGGTATGGAGAGAATCCCCATCAATCTGCCGCGTACTACCGAGACGAAGGTGCAGCATCCGGGTTAGCCCACGCTAAGCAATGGCAGGGCAAAGCCCTGTCTTTTAACAACGTCGCGGACGCCGATGCAGCGTGGGAGTGCGTGAACGCGTTTTCTGCTCCCGCTTGTGTCATCGTCAAGCACGGTAACCCTTGTGGTGTGGCCTGCGATGTATCGTTGGCCCTGGCCTACCAAAAAGCCTTTGAGACAGACCCGACCTCAGCATTTGGCGGGATTATCGCGTTCAATCGCATGCTTGATTTCAGCACTGCTGAGGCGATCATCAAACAGCAGTTCGTTGAGGTCATCCTCGCGCCCTCGGTTGCAGAAGGCGTTGATAGCGTTGTTGCTGGACGAAAAAATGTTCGCCTGCTTACTGCGACGGAGGATCAGCGTTTGGGGCGGCCCATGCTGAAGACCATCTCAGGTGGCTTGCTCATCCAATCGAATGACGATGCCTTGGTGGATGAAGCAGCGATGGAAGTCGTAACGACGAGGCAGCCGACTGACGACGAAAGAGACGATCTGCACTTTGCTTGGATTGTTGCTAAGTACGTGAAGTCAAACGCCATTGTCTATGCAAAGGATGCAAGGACCGTCGGGGTTGGCGCTGGCCAGATGAGCCGGGTTTACAGTGCTAAGATCGCAGGGATT
This sequence comes from uncultured Gammaproteobacteria bacterium, assembly GCA_913052075.1. GTDB lineage: Bacteria > Pseudomonadota > Gammaproteobacteria > Pseudomonadales > Azotimanducaceae > UBA9926. The sequence goes on along the minus strand of CAJXDD010000071.1, from coordinate 5,242 downwards.
AAGGCGGCTGACGAGGGGTTGCCGGTACCGGGATCAGTGATGGCCTCGGACGCGTTCTTTCCTTTCAGAGACGGTATAGATGCAGCGGCGAGCGCGGGCATTACCGCGGTCATCCAGCCGGGTGGCTCTGTCCGGGATGGCGAAGTGATTGACGCCGCCAACGAGGCGGGTATGGCGATGATGTTCACTCATATGCGCCATTTTCGGCATTAATCACCCGTGTAATGGGTAGAAGGGAATTCGATAGATGTGCCGGTGCATCGAATCACTGGTCGGCGCGCTAGGTATTTCAAACGCTAAGCGCCAAGATTAGAGTCACTGGTTTTACATTGTCCTGGATTAAGCGTTGCACTGGTGTGTACAAGTAGACCGCAATAGCGTGTGCGAAAAAAGGTTGATGATTCAAACGGTCACTGTAAGACGGCCGGCGTCAAAGGGAGAGTCATGAATATTTTGGTGATTGGTAATGGCGGGCGTGAACACGCGTTGGCGTGGAAGTTTGCCGAATCGCCGTCAGTTGAACGAGTGTTCGTTGCGCCTGGTAATCCAGGAACGGCACTCGAGGCTAAGTGTGAAAATGTCGCCATAGGGGTAATGGATTTTGACGCGCTAACGGCCTTTGCGAGCAGTCAATCGATTGACTTGACCGTTGTTGGGCCCGAGGCCCCCCTAGTTGCTGGCATTAAAGAAGCATTTGACGCCAAAGGTTTGCTTTGCCTTGCACCGTCTAAAGCGGCTGCCCGACTCGAAGGTTCGAAGCGGTTCGCAAAGGAATTCATGGTAAGGCATCAGATTCCCACCGCTTTATTCGAGGCATTTACAACACCAGGGCCGGCCAAGCAGTTCGCAAGAGAGCTAGGGTTGCCACTGGTCGTCAAAGCTGACGGGTTAGCGGCAGGTAAGGGAGTGGTCATCGCTACAACTTATGAGGCGGCGGATCAGATCATCGATGACATGCTAAGCGGGAACGCCTTCGGCGAGGCCGGTGCCGAGGTTGTTATCGAAGAATTTCTTCATGGAGAAGAGGCCAGTTACATCGTCATTAGTGATGGCGAGAAAACCTGTGCTTTTGCCTCATCCCAAGATCACAAGCGGATTTTCGATCATGATGAGGGGCCCAATACTGGAGGCATGGGTGCCTATTCTCCGGCTCCCGTAGTCACTCCTAGCGTGGCTTCTAGGGTTGAGGAAACAATCATTCAGCCTGTGATTCGCGGCATGAAAGCAGAGGGCCTTGAGTACAGAGGTTTTTTGTACGCCGGGTTGATGATCGATAACGAGGGTTTGCCAAAGGTTATCGAATTTAATTGCCGATTTGGTGACCCAGAAACTCAGCCCGTCATGATGAGACTGAGAGAGGATTTGGGGGCACTTTGTCTTGCTGCTGCTAAAGGTGAGATGGACTCTAGGTCGCTCAATTTCACTGAGCAATCCTCCATTGCCGTAGTGATAGCCAGTGAAGGCTACCCTCAAACGCCGGTGTTAGGCGACGAAATCGTAGGGGCAAACGACGAATTGAGCAGTAAAGTCTTCCATGCTGGCACCCAGTTTAAGGGTGACATGCTCGTCACATCGGGTGGCAGGGTCTTGGCGGTGACAGCGCTGGGTGTTGACCTTAAGTCAGCGCAGACCTCGGCTTACCTCGATGTCAATCGCATTTCCTTCAGAGGCAGTCAATTTAGATCGGACATCGGGGCCCGGGGCGTTAAGTCATAACTGGCCCTAGCGTTAACCTACCCTGCGTCCACCATCCACGGGGATGATCTGCCCCGTAATGTAGTCACTGCTCGCAAGAAACTCCGCGACTTCGGCGATGTGGACCGGGCTACCTATTGTTGCAAGCGGTACGCGAGCCAAAATCGAATCAAGGAGTGCAGATTCCTCGAGCGCTGCGCTGGATTGAGGGGCGTCCTGCGGTACATAAGGTTCGGCGCTTGCCGCTATCGATGGCGGAAGAATCGCTCCAAGCGCGATGCCGTTGACGCGGTGGGCAGGCGCAAGATCTAAAGCAAGTGACCGAGTCATCATGGCGAGCCCCGCTTTGGTCGCTGAATAAACACTGTAGTTGGGTAGCGGTCGATCACCAAAAATATCGCACAAAAAAATCAGATTCGCCCCAGTGGATAGAACGTTCAGCAGAGCCTGCGTTAGGAAAAAAGGCGCTTTCAAATTAGTACTCATCAAGTGCTCCCACGACGATTCCGTGGTGGTGCTGAGCGGAGTAGGTGAGAACTGAGCGGCATTGTGAATGACCAAATCAAGCTGCCATCCTAGATCGGTCACCGCGTTTGCAAGTGCTTTGATGTCGTCCGTCGAGCCGAGGTCGGCCGAAAAGGCGTTAGCAGAATCCTGCCGCTCACTGTTTAGCCGCTGTGTCAGTTGGTCCGCAGCATCGCTTGAGGTGTGGTAGTGGATAATGATGCGCCAGCCCAAGCCGTGGAAGTGGTTCACGAGTGCCTTTCCAATTCTTTGGGCTCCACCGGTGATCAAAACGGTCTTTTGGTAATGGCTCACCCAGAGTAACTCTGCATCATTGCGTCAGCGATTCGGCTTCGCTGCATCGCCTCGATTTGTGCGGGTCGATCTGAGCCTGCTCTTAAGCTGCCTGTTTCAATCGGCATCAAAAACGCTTCGAGGGCGCGGTTCCATTGTTCAGCGAGCAATGTCCAGCTGGGAGTATGGTTGTGAATACTGCCCGCGATAAGCAAGAGTGTAGTAAACCGATCAGGGCGCCGCCGAGCGTCCGTTGACTTCAAAGTGTCAAAGACACCGCTAGGATCGAGTGGCCCGGGCGCTGCGATCATGTGCGCGAAGTGATTCGAGAGTTTGGCCATGCCTGCCCATTCTTTCGGTAGGCCAAGTTGGGAAAAAGTGAGGTCGCTGGCAGCTTCTGCCTTGCCCTCTGCAGCGAGGCGGGCGAACCGGATAAGTGGCTCCGATGGTTCGAAATCGTCGAGCAAGCCAAAGTTAATGGTCGCCCAGTCTGGAAGGAGCTCAGCTAGGGCCCCGATGTCTCCCAGCATTTGAAAAAAAAGCGATGGCTTTGGCGTAGCGAGCGCTTTGTTTAACTCGACAAAGATCCTTGCTGGCGTCAAGGCGGCTAGGCTGCCTTGACGAACTATAGCTCGGCAACGATCGAGTGTGTCCCCTGCGATGGTGAAGTTAAATGGGCTGAGTTGCGCTTTAAACCTCGCAAGCCGAAGCACTCGCAGTGGATCCTCATCAAAGGCGGGCGATACATGCCGTAGTATGCGGCGATCAAGGTCTGCTTGTCCGCCATAGGGGTCGATCAACTGTCCTTCGTTATTTTGCGCGATGGCATTGATTGTGAGATCTCGCCGTCGTAAGTCGTCCTCTAGGCTGACGTTCTGGGCCGTGTGAAACTCGAAATCCCCGTAACCCGGTCCTGTGCTGCGCTCCAGACGGGCAAGGGCGTATTCTTCCTTGGTGTCTGGATGCAAGAAGACGGGGAAAAACTGACCAACCGCAGTAAATCCATTGGCTATCATCGATTCAGGAGACTCTCCAACCACTACCCAGTCTCGCTCCTTGGGATCGAGCCCAAGGAGGCGATCCCTGACTGCACCGCCGACTAAGTAGCTGTTCACTTGCGACTGACCTTTACGATTTCCATTGCGGGAAAATGGGTTAGCTGGCTAGTGCGACTTGGCTAAAGAGGTGCCCATCCTCTAGCCGCACGGCCGTCAATGCTCGGCCCCAAACACATCCAGTATCGAGCCCATAGAGCATCGGCTCAAACACTCCCTCAAGCGTAGCCCAGTGCCCAAAACATATAGTCCAACCTTGAAGCGTCGGATGCCGATGCTGAAACCAGCGCGAGAAGCCAGCCGGCGAGGTCAAGGCTTTGTGGTCAAATTCTAGCCGACCTGGGTGAGAATAGTAGCGCATCCTGGTCAGACAATTAGTGGCGAGCCTGAGGCGAGCTGGAGAGTCCATGTCGGTTTGCCAGTTGCTCGGCTCGTCGCCGTACATGGCTTTAAAAAAGGACGTTCGCAACTGGGGATCCCTTAAGTGCTGACAAATTACATCGGCCCAGTGAAGTGCGTCTTCGAGGCTCCACATCGCAGGCAGACCAGCGTGCACCATCACGGCCTTTAACTCATCATTTTTGTGAAGTAAGGGTTGACTGATTAAAAAGTCGATGAACGCGTCGCGCTTAGGGTGATGGAGGATGTCTTCGATCGTGTCACCGCGATGAGGAGATTTGACTCCATCGGTCACAGCAAGAAAGTGGAGATCGTGATTACCTAGTACGCAGGTTGCGTTGGGCAGTCCCATTAGCAAAGTAAGCGTGTCGACGTTGTTTGGCCCTCTGTTGATGAGATCACCAGCAAACCACAGCTCGTCAGCGATTGGGTCAGGATTGATCCTCTCAAGGAGTGCTGCTAGCTCGCGATAGCACCCCTGAATGTCTCCGAACACATAGGTGCTCATCTGCCGGGCTCCATAGGTCCAGTCTCACTTAGCAGGATCGATAACTGAGCGTAGGTCAAAGGGTCAAGAGTCTCCGCCCGTGCCGCAGGATCTATGCCGGCTGTCAGCAAAGCCGTTTCGGAAAACAAATGTTTTAAGCTATTGCGTAGTGTTTTGCGACGCTGCCCAAATGCAGCAGTCAGAATCGTCTGCAAACCGTCGGTTTGAAATGGTTCTCGCTGCTCATGAGGGATTGGGGTTAGTACTGTCACAGCGGAATCAACTTTAGGCGCTGGCCAGAAAGCACTCGGCGGGACAGATAGCGCATGCGTGACCTGGCATCTGAGCTGTGTCACGACGCTCAATCTGCCATAGGCTTTGGTATGGGTTGGTGCTGAGAGTCGGTCGACGACCTCCTTCTGAAACATGAAGATCATCTGGTCAATGTGATCGAGTTGGTCGAGCAGATGCATGAGCAGCGGAGTTGAAATGTTGTAGGGCAGATTCCCAACGATAGTGAGTGGTGTAGGCAAGTCCTCCAGCCGAAGTTTTAGCGCGTCTTGCTGAAGGATCGTTGCGGTTCTCGGCAGCAGCGCCTCAAGACCGCGAATTAGGTCTCTATCCAATTCGACCACTGTTATCGATGGGTCGATTCGGCACAACTGCTTGGTCAGTGCGCCCTGGCCAGGACCGATTTCGAGGATGTGTAGGCCGGGCCTATTTGGCACAAACCCAACAATGTCATCGATGATGAGCGGATCCTGGAGGAAATTTTGGCCGAAACGTTTTTTGGCTCGCATTAGGTCAG
>CAJXDD010000070.1:0-11409 GCA_913052075.1 uncultured Gammaproteobacteria bacterium | reverse complement strand
CCGAAGACCGATGGGCGCTGCTCATGGATGACGCAAACGCCTTTGGTACCCAAAAGCTGCATGAAACGGAGATGACGACTGACGAAGTACTGCATATGGTGCCGAAACTCGTTGAGGTTGCAGTCGCATGGGAGGGCTGTCACGAGGGTGAGAAATCCAAACCGCTCGACCAACTCGGTATCGTGCATTGGGCTTCTGATGAGAATTTAGCCGCCTTCCGACAGATCATGCCTAGCGGCGCGGCGCTTTATGACATATGGACGTCGATGAGTGAATCAACCCTAATCAATGGTTTCCCTTGGGACAAGGAAATCGGACCGAACTTTTCGACACTGTTTACCAACAAACTGGAAGCGTTTTATGAGCCGATTCGACCCCAAAATGGTGGCACCTGCACACTGGTGCACGGTGATTTACGGGGCGACAACTTATTTTTCTGTCCAGAGTCGGCGGCCTACCCCAACGGCTGGTTGACCATTGATTTCCAGCTCATGACTCGCGGCCCCATCCCTTCCGACCTTGCCTACTTAATGAATACAGGCACCGTCCTACCAGAAGTCTATGACCCGAGCAATCGCGACAAGATCATGGCCCGATTCTTTGAGGCGTTTATGGATCAAACCTCACTATACAAACAGTACACCTACGAGCAATTCCAGAGGGAATATATGGTGATGTCGACCGTACTGCTCATTTACTACATCGGCTTCGGCGCCAACATCTGGCAAGCAGGGTTAAACAACGAGCAAGCGTCCCGGGTTGAGATGGGCGACAAAGGAGAGACCGAGGCTGACCTGACGCCAGAGGAACGCAGGCAGCGAATGTGGTGGCGCAAGGCGACCGCCAATTTCCGGGTGACCTTTAAGGACTATGGCGTTTATGAACAATTGAACGCCATGCCAGATAACCAGGGCGAGATGGGTCCTTGGCTGGACGTTCCGGAGCGCTTCAAAAACCGCTAGTCGCTGGATGTAAGGCCGCTTCATGGGCGCAGCCGAAAAAGCCCTTGCGACGGCGCTCGCGTCGGTCGGCTCTCCAGCCAGTGAGGCACGGGTCACCAAGGATGCAGCTATCTGTTGGGCCGCCGGCTTGTCTTCGTTGCTGAGATAACCAATTGCCACTGGAACAAAAGCGTATTGTTTCTTTCTCCACCAAAAGCCTGAACCACCTAAAGAGCACTCTGAAAAAAAGCGCCTCATCAAAGACCATGGCTCAGGCGAGTCGTGGGCCTCATCAGCCAAAAGCACCAAGTACTGTAATGCTCTCGAAGCTTCCTTTTAGTTGACTTTGGCCTACCCGCCTCTTAAGGTGCGCGCGCTCTACACGATCCATTAAGCGATCGATTCACCCACTCGTGACTGATCAAACGAATCTCAGTCACTCACCGTTCGGCCGCGCGTTGGACATTCGAGGCCACCTTGACTCAATCAACTTTCGCTTCTCTTCAACTGTGCCAACCACTCTTAACTGCCCTTGATCGGTTAGGGTTCCAAACACCCACCCCCATCCAGCAACGATCATTACCCTTGCTGATGCAGGGGCGCGATCTCTTGGGCATCGCACAAACCGGCACAGGAAAAACCGCAGCGTTTGCCCTTCCGATGCTGAACGCCATTCAAGACAAGGGGCTACGCGCTGCAAAGAAGCGTCCTTTAGCCTTGATCCTTGCTCCCACGCGTGAACTCGCCTCACAAATCTTCGAAGACATTCGCCAGTACGGCCAAGAGACAAGCATTCGATCGACTTGTATTTTCGGCGGCGCTAATCAGAACCCGCAAATCAGACGTCTGGAGAAAGGCGCAGAGATTTTAGTCGCCACTCCCGGCCGTCTCATGGATTTGGAAGCACAGGGCTTCCTGTCGCTCAGCGCCGTTCAGTACCTGGTGCTGGACGAAGCTGATCGATTGCTAGACATGGGGTTTATTGGCGACATCAGAAAAATCGCGGCCATGCTCCCGAGCAACCGTCAAACGGCGCTCTTTTCCGCAACCATGTCTAAGGAGGTTCGTGCGCTGTCAGCATTCTTGTTGGATCAGCCGCAGCAAGTGTCTGTGACGCCAAAGCAAGTCGCGGTAGCCAAAATCACTCAACACAAGTTGGCTGTACCAACCGCAAAAAAACAAGAAGCACTGCATCAACTACTGAATCGCGATGCCGTCCGAAAGGTGATCGTATTCACTCGCACCAAGCATGCGTCAGAGCGCGTCACCAAGAAATTACTGAAGGCCGGATTTTCTGCAAGTGCCATCAATGGCAATAAATCGCAAAACGCCCGAACCCGGGCATTGGAGCGCTTCAAACAGGGTTCGGATTGGATTTTGGTGGCCACCGACGTGGCCGCTCGGGGCATTGATATTCGCGGCATCAGTCACGTCATCAACTTTGAGCTTCCGCAAGAACCAGAAAACTATGTGCATCGCATCGGTCGAACTGCGCGAGCGGGCGAAAACGGTGTCGCTTGGTCACTAGTGGACGAAACAGAAACGAAACGCCTAAAGGACATCGAGCGACTGATCAAAAACCCGATTCCGCCACTCAGCATCGATTTGAAGAATTCGCTTCCTAGTGAAGATCAATCCACACCAGAGTCAGCTCCGCGTCAAAACCAATCTGCGCCAGCGCCCGGCCCAGCCAAAAAGGACAAGGGCACCGATGAGCGAAAGCGAAGACGGCCTCGAAGGCGTAAGCCCAACCAAAGCCCTTCGGGTCAATTAAAAAAAGCCGATGCAAAACGAAAGCCAAGGCGAAGAAAACCTAAGAAGGTCAATCAAGGCGCATAGTTCTTAATGCGTTTCAAAGGAAACCTTCCTTACAGGAGCAGCTGCTAGTTTGCTTGGCCACTCGCGCCTCCAATCCCTCGATTTAGGCGGATGGGACGATCCTTCGGCCACGAAATATTGGTCAGCATTTGTCTTTGGGATTAATAATTGGGCGCCTTTACGCGAGGTGGCAACCTGACGACGCGGTTACATCCGAGGACTTTCCATGACTGCTATTCGCACCCTACTCGTGGTCATGCTCATCGCTGTCGTGATTTACACCATCCCAGTCGTCATAAACGACAGGCTGAGCCCGCTATTGCCGACTTTTTTCGGGAACATCTTGGCAATGACATGGCCAGGTCAGTTCAATTTCGACTTTTTTAGTTTTCTGATCTTGTCCGCCACTTGGACGGCCTGGCGCAACCAATTCTCGGCGACTGGGCTAGGATTTGCGCTCATTACTCTGTTTGGCGGCATCCCGTTTTTGACCACCTACCTTTTATAACTCAGCTACCAGATGAGTGGAGATATCCGGGTAATGCTACTCGGTGAGGGCAGGTCTTAACCCTTGGCACTATCGGGCCTTGACGAACGCATCCTAGACGCGCGTAATGACTCCATCACACCTATTCCTAAGGAACGGCAATGAGACTCTTTATGGTGCCGCTGGCACCCAACCCAACCAAAGTCATGCTGTACATCGCAGAGCGTGAAGCCCGCGGCACGACCCTGCCAATCGAGCAAATTGTCGTGAACACGGTTAAAGGTCGTCACAAGGAACCTGAGCATCTGGCTCGAAACCCGTTTGGCACAGTTCCGGCCTTTGAATTGGGCGATGGCGGGTTCATTCTCGAGTCACTCGCGATCATTCATTACTTAGAAGACAAGTTTCCTGAAGGCGCCATTGTTTCAGGCAGCGCTGAGAACAAAGCGTTGGCCTGGGATATCGAGCGCATTGTTGATGTGCGTTTGGCCAGCGCGATGGGTGCATTTGGTCACGCCACTAACTCACCGCTGGGTCGTCCGCCGGAACCTGAACGAGCTGCCCAGCTCCAAGAGAGCATGCAGGGACCCCTCGACTATCTCGAAAACCTCCTATCCGATGGACGCGCCTTCCTAACGGGAAATTCCGTGTCCATCGCCGACATGACCTTCCAAGCCTCACTGCAATTTGTGCGGTTTGTTAAAGCCGACGTCATGGGAGATCGCCCGCTACTGCGAGCCTCGGAGGCCAGATTTCGGGAGACTGCCGCTGCGCAGGCCGTACTGAAGTGGTAACACTAAGTTCGAGAGTGGCAGGCGCAGACTGAACTGAAAGGCTAGCGCTTGCGTCAGTCGATTATGCAGCCGTACCGCGCTCCAATGAGGAATGGGCGAGTAGCCGGCTGAGGTCCTCACTTAAGCTCCGTCCAGATTGGGCAGTGATCCGAAGGACGTTCCATCGCGCGCGCTTCGTAATCTATATTGGCATCGGTCACTCGCTCGGTGAGGGCTTGGGAGGTCAAGATCAGATCGATGCGAAGCCCTCTCTTTGGCTCTCGCTCAAATCCTTTGCTGCGATAGTCAAACCAGCTGAAGCGGTCATCTGAGTCAGGATGAATCAGCCTATAACTGTCCGTTAGCCCTTTGGACTGGATAGAAGCAAGCCACTCGCGTTCCTCGGGCAAAAAACTTGTTTTCCCATCGCGCAACCACCTTTTTTTATTCTCCTCACCGATACCGATGTCTGCGTCCAGGGGCGCGATGTTCATATCGCCCATGACCACGAGGGGCGCATCATCGGCTCCTCTATCGTCAAGATGCCGATCAAGCCGCTGATAAAAGTCTGCTTTGTTTGGAAATTTGGTCGGATGGTCGCGGTTCTCACCCTGAGGGAAGTAACCATTCATCACGGTCACCGGGCCAAACCCTTCGATATCGTAGGTCGCCTCGATAAATCGACGCTGGGCGTCCTCGAGCTCACCGGGCAATCCTCGTCGCACCTCCACAGGGGGCGTCTTAGATAATAGCGCCACCCCATAGTGAGTCTTCTGACCGAAAAAGATCGCCTGGTAACCCAAGGCCTCGATGTCAGAGATAGGGAATTCTTCATCCGTCACCTTAGTTTCCTGAATGCCAATCACCGCGGGGGCGTGACGGTCGATCACCGCCTCGAGCTGATGCAAGCGGGTACGAATACTGTTGGTGTTAAAAGAAACCAGTCTCATGACATCTCCAAAAATCTGACTGGGTTTATCCTACCAATCTTTCCTTCGCGCCGTTCGACCAGGGGAGTGCCAATGGGTGCAACCTAGCTGTGCGCTGACCAGTATGTGATGCGCTACATCGGGCGACCCATGTCCTGGTGTACCGACAGTCATCGCTAGTCTATGCTCAGGGAAACACTCCCATCTGATCTTAAGCTATGCTGAAAAATCAACCCCTCTCGCCCCACTTTGGTGCCGAGCTAAATGCCGGCATCGAGTTACTACACTGCAGTGATGAAACGATTGAGGCACTAAAGCTGCTGGTCGCAAAAGAGGGCGTCCTTGTAGCTCGGAACCAATCGATGACTCCCGCGGAACAGGCAGCATTCGCTGCTCGACTTGGTGAGCTCTTCCCTAGCCCAAAACCCAGCGAGACCGTTCCTGAGGGGTTGATTCAGATAAAAGCGGATGAGAGATCCAAAGGCGCGGCCGGGACCGTATGGCATACGGATGTGTCGAGCGAGGCGCGCCCACCATCCATTTCGATGCTACGCATGGAAGTCGTACCTCCGGTAGGGGGCGATACTCTGTTCATGGACATGCGCCAGGTGTTTTCGAATCTGTCAGCCAAGATGCAGGATCTTCTAAAGAAGCTTACCGCTCGTCACGATCCCGTTGGCCACTATCTGTATTTGAGCGGGCAAAAAGCGCTGAACGAGCTACCGTCCGGTCATCACCCCATTGTGAGGCAAATTCCTGAAACAGGGGATTTAGCGCTGTATGTGAATGAAGGATTCACCCGTAGCATCGATGGGCTCGCTGAATCCGAATCCAGGTTCTTGCTCCGGTTCCTTTTTGAAACCATCCGCGCCAACGTTCCTGCGCAAATCAGAGTGAAGTGGCAGCCCCATACTATCGTCTTCTGGGACAACAGGCTGGTTCAGCACCATGCGGTCTTTGACTACTTCCCACACCGGCGTCTCGGATATCGGGCAACCGTGCGCGGGGAAGCCCCGATCGCGGCCTGACCACCTGCCCGTATTCATCATTTGACGCGATGAGTATGGGTGGAGAAACCCAGAAGGTTAGAGTGCGCGGTTGTCGCCTTCGCTACCCTCTCATCCATCCAAACGCTCGGTTATTCTCGAACTCATTGCCGACTCCGCTGAGAGAGTGGTTGCAAGAATTACTATCTGGATTGCTTTCAGCTGACTAGACAAGTCTCACTCAATCGATAACCCTTTCTGCTATCAACGTATATCCGGCAAGCCTTGAGGTCAGCATGAATAAATCCACTCTCTCAATCACTCAGCATGGCGCAGTGAGACAGATCCTTCTCGATCGGCCTGAAGCGCTCAATGCATTGAACGGTCAAATGACAGACGACCTCACCGATGGGTTTCTTGAAGCCGAGCAGGATGACCAGGTCAAAGTGGTGCTCTTAAGCGGAGCCGGGCGTGCGTTCTGGGCAGGTGCTGATCTCATGGAAATGGGGTCAGGCCGAGCGGAGACGCGACACACCTTTCAAGACCTAATGATGAGCCTCATCGAATTCTCAAAACCCCTATTAATCGCAGTCAACGGAGTTGGCGTCGGGATTGGCGCGACCATCTGCGGAATGGCCGATGCGGTGTTCATGAGCGATCAGGCAAGACTGCGTTGCCCATTTTCCAGCCTAGGCTTGACGGCGGAAGCCTGCAGCACAGTGACTTTTTCAGCGCTGATGGGTCACCAGCGCGCGAGCTGGTTCTTGCTGTCTTCAGAATGGATGGATGCAGACGCCTGTCTTGAGTCAGGACTGGCTTTGGAGGTTATGGCCCACGACGATCTTCTCGCGCGCGCAATGGAGAAAGCACAGCAGTTAGCCGCATTGCCACTCAGCTCACTGCAAACCACCAAAGGCTTGATGAAAGCACCGCTTAAGAAGGCGCTCATCGAAGCCATGCAGCGAGAGAACAAAGGCCTTGCAGCGCTGACCGGCAATGCGGCTAACCGCGAAGCGCTAAGCGCGTTCAAAGAAAAACGCACCCCTAATTTTGACGGGCTATAGCTATTCACTAAAAGCGACTAACTCAGAGCAACTGATTAAGCCATAACGGCCCTGGCTCACCCCATACCTCGCTTACATGCAGAAGCCACGTGATACGCATCAATGCTTAAGATCGCGTTTCGCCGCTATTGGTAGGCGACTCCCAATCGCTCAGCTTTCCTAGCTAAGCGAGCCTTAAACCGGGCGTGTCGATCCTCGGTCAGCGGATATTTCCACATCACCGCAAGTGATGCGCAGTGAATGGCCGCAGGTATTATGGTGTAGAGCATCGTGAGCCAAAATAACGACGCCTCAGAATTACCATCGGGCGTGCCGGCAAGGTCGATATCCGCAGTTGGGTCAAATCCAACAAAAGCAAATGCGGCAAGCGCAACCGCTCCGCCGATTGCATACGAGCCCTTGCGTAAAAATCCCCAGATGGCGAAGTAGAGCCCTGCTCGATGTTCCCCAGTTCTTGCAAAGTCGATATCCACAGTATCCGCTGCCATCGACGCCGCAAGTGCAGGCATCGCAGCCACCGAGAAGCCCTTTAGCACCATGATGAACAAGAAGAGTCCAAAATTTCCTGTCGGCACAAAAGGAAGCGCGCACGCCCAGATCGAATACCACACCACACACGCCATAAAGGCTCGGTGTTTACCCAATCTGCGACTCACCGCCATCCACGGCGACACGCCAATCACCGACGCCGAGTAATACGCAAGGAGGTAAACCGGATAGAGCTCGCCAGCCTTCACGACATGCTTAACAAAAAAGTATGAGCCAGCTGCGACCAGCGCGATTCCAAAAGTTGTAACCACGTAGGTGAAAACGATCCTAAGGTACGGGCCGTTTCTTCGAACCACGAGCAGGCCCTTTAAAATCGAAAACCTCTCCCCCTCAACCTCCTCCTTTTTTGGCTCAGGGGCAAAAACGAGTGCCAACACTACCGTGATAGGAATCGCGATCATCACGAAGGTGTTGAGCCAACTGAGAATGACGTCAATGTTGCCCGCCCGCATCGCCATGATGCGCTGGAACTCGCTGGTGAATTGGGTTGCCATTTGCGCGATATCACCCGAGGCAGTCTCCATATAAATGAAGAGCGCTGCGATGAGTGGAAGCAAATTAAAAGAGACATTACCGGCAAAGTGAAATTGCTCTCGACGGCCGCTAATATGCGTGCGTTGCTCGTAGTCACTCGACATCTCAGCGCCCCACGCGTAATAGGGCAGCGAGATGATCGTGTAAGCCAAGTAGAGCGCAATAATCCAGGTCGCGAAATACCAAACAGTGGGCGCCGCTGGCGGCAAAAATAACTTATAAAGCGCCAGCATCAGTAATGGCGTGCCGATCAAGATCCAAGGTTTTCGGCGACCCCATGGCGTTTTTGTACGATCGCAGAGGACGCCCATCAATGGGTCAGTAAAAGCATCTGACAGGCGCGCTGCGAAAATGATGACACTCATTGCATAGAGCGGAATTCCGAGTTCTGCATAAAACGGCAGTATGTAGAGGTTGACCGGCAGTAACGCCATGGATACCGGCAGGTAGAGCGAGCTATAACAAAGTATTCGAACTTCGCTGACGCGGTTTGCTGTCTCCACTCTTCCCCCCTGACTTCCTGTCCCCCAAGCACCCAGTGTGTTACGAACGACGCCAGGTGCTGCTAATTCAATGCCCCTCTGGCCTATCGCAAGGATGATGCCCACTATCACCTCGCCGTTGACTCCCCTTGATCCTAGCAACAAGCTCGATTGCTTCGCCAGACTGATCTGCATCGCCCACTCTCGTTCAAAACAGGCGGCGCAGAGCCTACCGTCTGAGTTATCTCATACCACTCGCTTCAAAAAGCGGCTCAACGCTGTTTACAAAAAATCATTCGGAGTCCTAGTCAGTCGATGGTCGGCCAAGCCACAATAAGGAGCGAGCCAATCCCAATGACTGTCTGCATCAAAAGGAGCACCCATGACCGCGCTCAAGGACCTAATCGCCAACGGCAGTTTCATCAGCGCGCCTGGCGTATTCGACCCACTATCAGCCCGGGTAGCCGAGCAGAGCGGCGCTAATGCCCTCTACATGACCGGATACGGCGTCAGTGCAAGCCTCCTAGGGAAGCCGGATGCTGGCCTCGTTTCTTATCGAGAAATGGTCGACCGCGTTCGCGCGATTTTCGAGGTTACAACTGTGCCATTGATCGCCGATGGGGATACCGGCTTTGGCGGCCTTGCCAACGTTCGGCAAGCCGTGCAGGGCTATGAGAACGCAGGGGCCAGCGCAATACAAATCGAGGATCAAGAATACCCGAAACGTTGTGGCCACACACGAAATCGAAAAGTAATTTCGACCGAGGATATGGTTAGAAAAATCGAGCTAGCGTGTGAAACAAGGGAGAGCGATACATTTTTGATTGTTGCTCGAACGGATGCGCGGACAGAGCATGGGTTAGATGAGGCACTCAGCAGGGCCGAGGCGTACCGCAGCGCCGGGGCTGACGTCCTATTTGTTGAATCACCTGAGTCCCTCGATGAGATGCGCATGATCAACGAGCAGCTCTCGGGCACCCCTACCCTCGCCAATATGGTGGGGGGCGGCAAAACGCCAATGCTTGCAGAGGCCGAGCTCAACGCGCTTGGCTACGACATCGCCATTCATCCTGTTTATCTGCTCGGCGCTGCGGTCACGGCCATGCGCGAGGCTTTGAGGACACTCCAGGCAACTGGCCAGGAAGCGAATAGCGCCGCATCGCTGGATGAATTAAATACCCTCGTTGATTTTGAATCCATTTGGGCCCTCGACGAGCGCCGTTGAGTGCTCGTGCCCCCGGGAGCTGGAGCTGCTTAAGCCGCTCGCCTTCATTAATTGGATTGGGATTGGACTGGGACTGAGCTAAACGAGCCATCCCGCGATCAGATCTGCGACTTCGTCTCTAGCCTGGCTAGGTTCTGTTAAGTAGTGATCACCCTCAATCATGTGGAGCATCTTCTCTTGGGAGCCCAGTGAGTCATAGATGAGCTGTGCATCTCTCGGAAAGACCCCGGTGTCCGCATCACTTTGGATCACTAAAGCAGGCTCACTGATACGCTCAAGGTGCGGCACGCCGCTACAGAACGAGTCCTTTAAACTCCACATCGATAGCCAAGTCCGAATCGTGTTCGTCAGACCGATCCCTCGTGGCGAGAAATTGGCTGCCTTGGGATCACCGGCGTAGCACCACCTCGGCTTGCGCGCATTCGGGTCAATGGATGGGTCCATCAATCGCAAATCTGCCCAGGTTCGATACAAATTGAACACGCGATCCGCCATGCCATGGGTTTTCAATCGTTCCAACTCGGCATAGCACCAATCGGTAATGCGGTGATTACGCGCGACTTGCGCAGCCCGATAGTCCGCGATGAATGACTCAGAATACGGGGGGCCATTGGCCTCGTCATACATATCGAGCGCAGGGTCACAGCTCGTTGGATCGGTCTCATCGGTTACCGATGGATCAAACCACTCGGTCAGCACCTCCGGACGACCACCGTGCGCGCAGAGTGACACGTATTTATCGGCGGGCTGAAGCTGATGCAACGCACCAGGAATCGTAAGCCCAGGTGTCGCCTTCATCGTGACACCCAATGCCTGCGACTGGTAAGCCGCCATCAGCGAGCCCCCACCCGAATTGCCCAAGAGCACCACTTGCTCGACGCCCGCTTGCTCTCGCAACCATTTAACGCCCTGACCAATATCGATCA
This sequence comes from uncultured Gammaproteobacteria bacterium, assembly GCA_913052075.1. Lineage (GTDB taxonomy): Bacteria > Pseudomonadota > Gammaproteobacteria > Pseudomonadales > Azotimanducaceae > UBA9926. Next base: position 695 of record CAJXDD010000070.1, on the reverse strand, counting down.
GTGCGTGCTCGAGCAGGAAGAAGTGCTCGAGGCCTCGGTAGCGAGTATTCCAACCCAAGAAACCGATGCCGCGAGACGCCATGTATTCGGCTAAGTAGTGTTCACTAAAATCGACGTTGTAGTGCGTTGCGATCATCGCGACCTTGGGCACCTTTCCGACCGGCGCGGTATACAGACCTTGGCACGGGTAAAACCCAGCGCCGTTCCGCGCTCCCGTCGGCGAGTCGAGTGATACAAACGTCTTTGTGATGGTAGTCATACAAGGCCCCCTTTCTTTGGTGCACACTTGGCATCGCAAAAGACAACCATCGCACGATCATCGAGCGCGGGGAACGCTCATGCCGAGCGAAAGCTCATCATCGACCGAGCCGAGGCTAACCGCGGACGCGACAGCAAAGCGCGCTCGCCTTGCCAGATCAAGAAGCGCTGAGGCACTCGTTCTAAATGCGATGCCAGGGGAGCGGGTGATGAATCCATCGTATTGGGTGCGGCCCGCTCATTGTGCCAGGTGGTAACCGGACGCCTGATCGGTTCAGAAAGCCTAGCTAGCTCTGTCGCCCCTCAACGCCTTGTCAAAAAGAGCGTCGGGATTAATCCAAGCAGTACGATCAATAGCGCGGCGGTCGATGCCTCCGCCAACCGCTCATCAGAAGCCAGACGAAACACCCGCGTCGCCAAGGTGTCGAAGTTAAACG
>CAJXDD010000069.1:0-11866 GCA_913052075.1 uncultured Gammaproteobacteria bacterium | reverse complement strand
ACGCCGTGAAGACCAAGTCTCCAGCGTAAGGTTGGCGAACATGAATCGGAATTTTTGTGCAGGCCTCAGATACTTCGACAATTTTGGGCATGTCTTTGAGGTAGAGCCCGGGATCGACACCCTGTGAGAACAAATTCATGGCCATAGTAATTACGTCACAATTACCTGTTCGCTCGCCGTTACCAAATAAGGTTCCCTCTATTCTCTCGGCGCCTGCCATCAACCCCAATTCGGAGGCGGCAACACCCGTGCCCCTGTCATTGTGGGTATGCAAGCTAACGATGGCTTGTTCGCGGTTGGGCAGCTTACGGATGAAATATTCAAGCTGATCGGCGTAGATATTGGGCGTCGCCATTTCCACGGTTGACGGCAGATTTAGGATGACTTTTTCGCCCGATGCCGGCGACCAAACATCCATTACCGCGGCGCAGATGTCCACTGCGAAGTCCATTTCCGTTGCCGTAAAACTTTCTGGAGAATACTCCAAAACGACCTCCGTGCCGGAGGCTACGAGATCACGAGTATTGGCCTTCACAATGTCGGTGGCATCGGTCGCAAGCTTAATGATCTCTTCTTGAGACATACCAAAGACCACCCGCCGCTGCAGTGTCGAGGTTGAGTTATATAAATGGAAAATGACGCGAGGCGCACCAGCGACTGCCTCGCACGTTCGTTGGATCAATTCCTCTCTGGCCTGGCAGAGCACCTGGATTGTAACGTCTTCCGGAATGAGCCCCTCGTCTATGATCTTTCGAACAAAATCAAAATCCGTCTGTGATGCGGCCGGAAACCCCACCTCAATTTCCTTGAACCCTATTTCGATCAGCAAATCGTAGAGTCGCTGTTTTTCGTCGGGAGACATAGGCTCGATGAGCGCCTGATTACCATCGCGAAGGTCAACGCTGCACCATCTGGGTGCTTGCGTGATTTCTTGATCTGGCCAGGTCCGATCCCGCAAATCGATTTTGGGGAAAGGTTTGTATTTCTTAAAGGGCATTACCCTCGGCTCGTTAGCCGCCTGGGTTACGTCTGACTTGCTAGATTGGGAATTCATGTTGGGTTCTCGACTACAGATTGAAAACTGCTTCGCTAGAAGCTCGGATCAATGTAGGAATTGGTAACGGCCGCCTACAACGGCAGTCGTAGTAGCGCTAGACGAGCGAATGCAGTGGGAAGCCCACTTTCGAAAAGAGTCTGTAGTGTGAGTGATTGATGCATGGTCTTAAACACTCGTAGTGATACCACCAAGGGAGGCTTTTCCTGGATGCAACTATACCTCGGCCAACATGCAGTGCCAAGCGAGTGATACGGCAATTCAGTTTCAAGCGAGGCTATCGCGCCGCGAGAGCGGCTACATTCTTGACGAGCGACGAGCCCTCGGGGACGCTGGCGATCACCTCGTTCTGAAACCATTAATCAAGAGGCGTCAGTGTTTGCTTAAAACGACGTCCATTTTCAACGTAATGTGCTGCACTTGCCTTCAGCCCAGCCATCTGTGCGTCGGTCAATGAGCGCACCACTTTTCCTGGTGATCCCATGACTAGAGATCCGTCAGGTATCTCCTTGCCCTCTGGGATCAGCGCATTGGCACCAATCAAGCACCCGCGACCGATTTTTGCGCCGTTCAATACCACCGCATTGATGCCGATCAGCGATCCTTCGCCAATCGTGCAACCATGAAGCATGACTTTGTGCCCCACCGTTACGTTCGGCCCAATCGAGAGCGGCGATCCAGGATCGACATGCAACACTGATCCATCTTGGATGTTGCTGTTTTCACCCACGGATATTTCATCGCCGTCGCCCCGCAAAACCGCGTTAAACCAAATACTCACGCCGGCAGCCAATTTCACTCGACCCACCACCGTCGCGTTATCCGCAACCCATGTATCGTCGTGACACTCTGGCGTCCATTCTCCTAGTCGGTAGATCATTTGGTTCTCCATTTTATCCCGCGGCAGAACTGTCCGCTTGCTTCACCGTTTCGCATTAGAAGGGTAGCACGGACCTCTGGCTGACGCCCTGATCGAACACATCCATGGCTTTCATCGACTCGGCTCGCGGTCACTGATACCCGATATAGCGACCAATGAAGCAAGGATAAGCGCGGTCAATCCCCATACTCGGTAAGTGCCATAGCGATAGACGGGCGCCCACTGCGTCTCTCCATGACGATCCAAGCGCTCTATCTCGTTTGGTGGATTCGCAGAGAGCCAATCCATTGGAATCTCGAATATTGATGCCACTTCTGAGGGATTAGCGGTTGCAGCTTGATCAGCCCTGATCAAGCCCACATAAGGCGTGACCCAAAGGCCAAACTTCGATATCTCGCCCGGTAATTCGCCGATCACCGTCACTGCCGCTTGAGGAATGCCAATTTCCTCAAAGGTTTCCCTTAGCCCAGCTGCCAGGGGACTCACGTCGGCAGACTCCACTCGCCCGCCTGGCCAGGCAACCTCCCCGGCATGACTACTAAGATGGGATGTGCGTTCAGTTAGCACTATAGTCGGCCGAGAGGCCTCTCTCACCAGCACCATCACGCTCGCTTTGGCGTGGTCCTTAAACTGAGGCGGGATCGGCGGAGGCTTGTAGTCTCGGAGGGTTGCCTTTAATGCGGCGGTTACTTTCATGATCCTCAAGTACTGATCTGGGACTAGTCGCCATTCACGCTTATAATCCATGCATGAACTATTGTGGTCAATGCGGCGCGAGCGTCGAGCGTATCATGCCGGCTGGTGACACCAAGCGTCGCGATGTTTGCAGTCGATGTGGTCATATTCATTACGACAACCCCCGAGTCATCGCAGGTTGCTTACCTTTCTTTGAGGACAAGGTTTTGCTCTGTCAGCGTGCGATTGAGCCCAGACGCGGAAAATGGACGCTTCCAGCGGGCTTCCTTGAAAATGCTGAGACTATCCAGGAGGGCGCAGCTCGGGAAACGTTGGAGGAAGCTAATGCGCGCGTTCACAACCTTGAACTCTATACCCTCTTCAGCCTGCCCCATATTTCACAAGTCTATATGTTCTATCGAGCAGCGCTTTCCGACCTCGACTTTTCTGCAGGCGAGGAAAGTCTGGCGGTTGGACTTTACGGGGAAAGCGACATTCCCTGGGATGAGCTCTCCTTCCCAGTGGTCACTGACACTCTCAAATGCTATTTCTCTGATCGGGATAACGGGGAGTTCCCGTTTCGAGAAAGGGTTGTCCAGCCATTGAAGCGCCCTTCAAACTGAATCAACTCCCTCGCACCTAAACCGCTGGCCGCTCAATTAAATTGCTTTGCTGCCGACAGGAACAGTGCAAACCAAGGGCTATATTCTCCAAGGCCATCGGGTCTCCATGACCATTGAATACTGCGAAATGCCCGCTCAGGATGCGGCATCATAGCGAGCGCCCGGCCATCGTCGCTTGTCACCGCAGTGAGCCCGCCCCGCGATCCGTTCGGATTCATTGGATAGCGAGTCGTCGGTGCTCGCGATTGGTCCGTAAACGCCATCGCCGTGAGCCCGGCCTCACGAAGTTGAGCCAGACGATCTTCGCTGGCATCTACGCGCCCCTCACCATGAGAAACAACAATGGGCAGCAATGAACCCACCATGTCACTCAGCACCAAGCTATTTGAACCGAGCACGTGCACTTGAGAGAAGCGTGCCTCGAATTGCTCTGACTCGTTTTTTACGAACCTCGGCCACAATCCAGCACCAGGAATGAGGTCTTTCAGCTGACTTAACATCTGACAGCCATTGCATACGCCGAGCGTCAGTGTGTCAGGCCGCCCGAAAAAATTCGCAAACTCATCGCGCAATCGCTCATTCATAAGAATCGACTGGGCCCAACCGGTTCCAGCACCTAGTACATCTCCGTAAGAGAAGCCGCCACACGCCGCAAGCATCTGATAGTCGGCGAGACACTTTGTGCCCGCAATCAAGTCCGACATGTGAACATCCACTGCCTCAAATCCAGCCAGCCGAAACGCTGCAGCCATTTCTTGATGACTATTCACGCCTTGCTCTCTCAATATAGCGACGCGAGGCTTAATCTCTCCTGGGGTATGAGGCGCAGCTAACGTCAATAAACTCGGAACAACATCCAGGACCAACTCAGGGGGCTCGGTTGCAGTCTCGAGTGCAAACTCGGACGCCGCAGCCTCTGGGTGATCGCGCCTTTTGGCAATCTCATAACTGACGGAAGACCAGCTCTCACGGAGTTGCGAGAGATCAGACTCAAAGACCACCGATGCACCCTGGGTGATTTTGAACCTTGGTTCACTACTGACACTGCCTATCCCTATCGCTCTAATCCCCGTCCCTTCGAGTGACTCAAGCAAATGGGATACCGCCTCTGAATCCACCTCGACGACGACCCCAAGTTCTTCATTGAACAAAAAGGGGATAAGCGATTCCGACTCTGCTACCTCCAGCATCGCGCCTTTGCCGCCTGCGAACATCATTTCGCTGACCGTCGCAACGAGCCCCCCATCTGAGCGGTCATGAAGAGAGCGAATGGATGAACGAACCGTTTGATCTTGGAGCCAAGACCAGAGCATCTCTAGTGCGGGATAGTCGCTGACGTCCGGACAGGCTCCACCCAACGCACCCGACACTTGCTGGGCGATAGATCCTCCTAACCGTCGACCAGACTCTTGAAGCTCGAACAGTAAGAGCGTGCTACCCACGGACTTCAGCTCTGGCGTTAGAGTCTCGCGCACATCGTTGACCGGCGCGAAGGCAGACACAATCAGTGAGACCGGCGATACCACGGACGCATCTTGCTCGCCCTCTTCCCAAACCGTCTTCATCGACATGGAATCTTTGCCTACCGGAATACAAAGTCCCAGCGCAGGCGCCATGTCCATACCCACTGCCCGGACCGTTTCAAAGAGCTTTTCATCTTCCTCGGCAAACCCGCTAGCGGCCATCCAATTGGCTGACAATTTGACTTGCGACAGCGAACCGATGTTGGCAGACACGAGATTAGTCAGACTTTCAGCGAGCGCCATACGGCCCGAGGCTACTGCATCCAGTACAGCCAAAGGCGAGCGTTCTCCAACCGCCATCGCTTCGCCGCGAACTGTATTGAATCCGGCTGCTGTCACGGCAACGTTACTGCAAGGAATTTGCCTCGGGCCTACCAACTGATCACGTGCTGATAACCCGCCTACTGTTCGATCTCCGATCGTGATCAGAAATCGTTTGCTTGCCACTGTGGGGTGCCTCAACACTTCATGGATCATGGGAGCTAATCCGAGCTGCCAATCGGGCTCGGGGTGCGCTCGCGGTGTGAGCCGAGGGACACGTTTTTGCACTTGCGGTGGTTTGCCGAAGATTAAGTCAAGCGGCACATCCACAGGAGGTTGATTTGATGCTTTATGATGAACGCTAAGGCGAGATTCCTCGATCGCAGTCCCGACGACATGCGCTGGGCAACGCTCCCTCTCACAAATCGCCATGAATCGGTCAACGTCGCCAGCTCGAATGGCCAGCACATAGCGCTCTTGCGATTCATTGCACCAAATTTCGAGCGGGCTAAGTGAAGGGTCGCCCAATGGAACAGCATCAAGATCGAACCGCCCCCCTAGCCCACCGTCTTTGACAAGTTCGGGCAATGCATTGGATAACCCACCTGCCCCTACATCGTGAATGAACACAATAGGATTGTCGTCTTCCATCTGCCAGCAACGATCAATCACTTCCTGGCAGCGACGCTCTATTTCGGGATTGCCTCTTTGGACGCTTGCAAAGTCGAGGCTCTGCTCACTCGTGCCGGTGACTTTCGAACTCGCAGCGCCTCCTCCTAAACCGATCAACATGCCCGGCCCGCCAAGCACGACAAGCGCATCACCCGGTAACATCTCGCCCTTTTCGATCCATTCGTTGCGAATATTCCCCATACCACCGGCTAGCATGATGGGTTTGTGGTATCCCCAGCGCTGGTTATCGTGGTGCATATCGAAGACGCGAAAGTAACCCGTAAGATTCGGTCGCCCAAACTCATTATTGAATGCCGCTGCACCAATCGGCCCATCAATCATAATGTCGAGGGCTGAAGCAATTCGATCTGGCTTCGACGATTGCATTTCCCAAGACGCTGCTTCCTCTGACAACAAAAGATTTGACACGGAAAATCCAGCCAGGCCTGCTTTCGTACGAGCGCCTCGGCCTACCGCCGCCTCATCTCGAATTTCCCCCCCGGCGCCGGTAGCAGCGCCTGGGAACGGTGCAATAGCTGTCGGATGATTGTGTGTCTCGACCTTCATCAAGATATCAAGCTTTGCGGGAACAAACTCATAGCTACCGCCAGCCCCGCTGGGCGCCAAGAAGTCGCCAGAAAAGCCTTCTATGACCGCTGCATTGTCGTGATAGGCGCTCAAAACCCCCTGACCTTGAGTCGCTGCATGTGTATTGCGGATCATATCGAAGAGACTGTGCAACTGTGGCTCGTCATCAATCCACCAATCCGCTCGAAAAATCTTATGTCGGCAATGCTCGGAATTCGCTTGAGCGAACATCATTAATTCAACGTCGGTAGGATTTCGACCGAGCGAAGCATAGGCTTTCACTAGGTAGTCAATCTCTGAATCATCAAGCGCGAGCCCCAGCGCTGCATCGGCTTCTATCAGCGCATCGCGTCCCTTGAGAAGCAGGGGGACTTCTTCGAGCGGCCTTGGGGGTAATTGCTCGAACAACTGCTCGACCTCCATGAGGTTCTCAGACACTGTCTCTACCATCCGATCATGGATCAGCGAATTCAGCGCGACTCGCTCACGCTCTGATAATGAGCGTTGGAATTTAAACTCGTAGGCGACCGCGCGCTCGATCCTGCGCACTACCGACAATCCACAAAGTTGTGCAATGTCTGTTGCCTTTGAACTCCATGGAGATTGCGTGCCAAAACGCGGGGTTACGAGCCATTTATGAGTCGCGTCGCCAGGTTCGCTAGCATGAGACGTTGCTATCAGCAAGGTTTCCAGGCGGGCCACATCCTGATCGGTCAATGTGGCGCCGTGATCCACCAAATAATGAAAATGGGTACCAACTAATTGGCCAGGTAACTGCTCGGCACTGATCAACGCCTGAACTTTATCTACTCGGAACGCGGAGAGTGCAGACTGGCCGATAAGATGAAGCATCAGATCTTGTCTCCGCTAAAAATTGTAGTATACCGATTCATCTGTTTATGCGGGCGAGATTGCGACCGAATGGCTAGAGCTCATTGTGATTATCGATGGGGTATCGCCGGAACACATCACCCCAGTCCTTCGACGCAACTCAAATAAAGGATCCTTCATCATGGCCGAAGAATTGATCATCGATTCCAAGCTTGACCGCGCTGCTGCTTATGACTCACTCATTCCGCAAATCGCCTCACTGATTGCTGATGAGCATGACTGGATCGCGAACCTGGCCAACGTGTGCGCCGCGATCCATTCAACTTTTCAGTTTTTGTGGGTCGGCTTTTACCGAGTAATCGATCAAGCCTTGGTACTTGGTCCGTTCCAAGGACCGATTGCTTGCACTCGAATCTCAGCACATCAAGGGGTCTGCGGTGCCGCTTGGTCTGCTAATAAGCCAATACGTGTAGACGATGTCGACGCTTTCCCCGGCCACATCGCCTGCAGTTCTGAAAGCCGATCAGAAATCGTCATTCCTATCTCCATCGATGGGCAGGTGGTTGCCGTCTTAGATATCGATAGCCATCGACTGAGTGATTTCAGTCAAATCGATGAGCAAGCCCTCGTTCGTATTTCGGCGCTGCTTAGCGATCGATATCCAATTAACGCATCAAACGAGTTATAACCCGCCGGCTCATGGAGCCAGTCGCATTCAACTTCTGACACTCTGAACTTACGGCGCGCGCGGACCAGCTTGCTCCGCCCGACGTTGCGCGAAAAAGCGCTTGAGCAGTTCGCTGCATTCTTCTCTCATCACGCCTTCGACAATGTCGATGCGGTGATTAAAGAATGATTCATCGAGCAACCCTAATTGTGAACGAACAACGCCCGCTCGAGGCTCCCTTGTGCCGATTACCAAACGGGCAACCCGGGCGTGCATCAGTGCACCCGCACACATGGCACAGGGCTCCAAGGTGACGTAGAGGGTCGTACCGGGCAGGCGGTAGTTTCGCTCCGAAAAAGCCGCATCGCGGAGCGCGACGATCTCTGCATGGGCAGTAGGGTCGTTTGCAACAATGGGCTGGTTATACCCCACGCCAAGCACCTCATTTTCGCAAGCTAACACGGCGCCTACCGGGACTTCTCCCGCCTGTTCCGCCATTTTCGCTTGCGTGATGGCGAGCCGCATCATGACCGCATCGCGCTCACTGATGGCCTGCGCCTGGCTCTGCCATTGATCATTCACTGTCTGTCTAACCCTCAGATTAAAGCGACGCCCGCGATCCACTCGTGGAAATAGAAGCTGAGGCTTGTTGCTACCGCCGCGATAACAATGGCAACCAAATCCATCGATATAGATCCCTCACGTGATGGCGCTTTCCCTCGACTCGCCGCGGTTAACGCAGACGCGGCCGCAAACAATGAAAACCCCAGAAAAATAAGCCATGCATGCGCGTGTGGATTCATCACTGCATGGCCAAGGCCCCATATCAAAAGGCCTATGGTCATCGGATGCCGGGTGGTTTTTCTAATCAGCCCCGCCACGTTGGCGCTCACCATAAAAAGCCAAGCAAAAAACATCCACATCGTGCTCGTTTCCCTGACCCAGAGCGGACTTTGGACTTCAAAGAACACGCCTCGCTCATAGCCGTAAATCAGCAGCACTAAGCCTACAACACTGATCAGCGAGTACACGCCTTTGTATCTAGATTCCCCCAGCCGACTGGCAAGTGGTCTTTTGAATGCTGAAACAAGCATGCCCGCATGAATACCAAAAAACATCAACCAACCTATATAGAACATGTCTTCCCCTTACTTTTTGACCTGAGCTTTCATTTCGGCATCATTGCTTGGCATTGATCGGCAGATGGGGTTCCGGTTGCGGAAGCACTGTCTTGGCAGTTCAGCTTCTAATCTTTATCCGAGTCATTCAAGGGGGCCGTAATTTGCTCAAAGGCAGGCGCTTTGGAACCTGTCCAAATGAACTGAACACCGTCGATACCTCCAGCCTCACTCAATTCGATGCGACAATAACCGACGCCGCTCTGGATCAGATACCGCTGACCAGACAAATTCGCGAACCCTTTCACTCTTTGAACCTGTGGGTTCGACACAATAAATCGTTCTAGGTCTGAGGCATTCATTGATGAGCTAACTGTCACTGCTCGATGCTGAAATTCAGGCTTGTCACTTCCTTTGGGACTAGGCACCGCCTGCGCTCTTTCTGTCTGCCAGATCCAATAGGGCAACGCTCCTTCCGCCTCGAGGAACTTTGTGCGCTGATGCCACAGTGACCTCGTGGAGCGCCAATCTGGGAATGCCCGTGTCGCAACAATCAATTGAGCCGCATTAAGTTGATCTTCGACGATCTCGCTCACCCAGAGGCTCTCAAGTAATTGCTCGATTCTGAGGCCATCAACAACTGCCATCGCTGAATTCACCTGGATCCCTGGGAGCTGCATGAGTTGCACCGTCAACCGACTGAGTCGCGCGACGCCACTCGTCTCTACGACCAGCCAATCAAATCCCCGGCTCGCCATTCGATCGACCTGCAGTGAGAGGTCCGCGCCAATTTGACAACACGCACAACCATTGGTCAGCGTAACCATGGCGGTAGACCGCGTCTCAATGAGTGCTTGGTCAATCGGTAAGGCACCGAGGTCATTCACGATTACGGCAAAAGGCCTTTGAGCGGCCCTAAGCATGCGATTAACGAGCGTGGTTTTGCCCGCGCCCAAGTAACCGCCAATCAGGGTGAGTTGCGTCGACACTAATGGGCCTCCGTATTCATCCGCACCTTGCCCTCAAACATGGTCGCAACCACATCAATATCGCAGATCGACATCGGTTCAACTTCAAGTGGGTGATCGGACAAAACAGTGATGTCCGCGCGCTTACCGGCCCTCAGACTGCCTGTTTCTCTCTCGATGCCCAGAATCTTGGCGGCATTCAGAGTTACTGCCTGAAGCGCCTGCTCTGGCGTCAGAGCCTCTGATGGCGCCATGACTTCGCCCTGAGCATTCACTCGATTGACGGCGACCCACATATTTAAGAGCGGCTGGGCGGGTGCCATCGTAAAGTCACTGTGCAGTGCGGTCACGAGGCCCTCGTTAAAAGCCGTTCCTAGCCGTGCCATCGACGAGGCGCGCTCATAGCCCACGGACATTTCAGCGTATCTCGATGAAAGTTCGTGCAGGTAATACACATTCGCAGACACAGAAACACCCAAGGATTTCGCCCAGGCCAACTGTTCCGGCGTCGCGTACCCCATGTGCTCCAAGGTAAACCCGTGATTGACCCTGGGCGTTTCCAACTGGATCTTCTCGAGCATCCCTAACGTTAATTCCACTGCCCGATCCCCCGTCACGTGCACGTGGATACGAAATCCCGCATTCCAATATTCTCGAAGCTTTGTTTCTAGCACTTCAGGAACCATCAACCACTCACCCTCATGCCCATCCAAGTAACCAGGAGGTAGTAGCTGGGCGAGCTGAGAGAAAAAGGCACCATCGGCAAAAAATTTAATTCGCTTCCGAAAGCGATGTTTCGGCCCGCTCTCTGCTTCCAGCCGACTCAGCTCAGATAGCGACGCGTCTAACGTTTTACCGTGGGTCACGACACCACCATGGGGGACTTGCTCGACTCTAAAATAAGTATCGTCCCCACCAAGCACTGCGCTCGATTCCTTGAGTTCGCGCTCGAAGTCGAAGAGGCCTACCGCCATGTCGCCGATCGTCGTATGTCCCCCAAAATGAACGACCTCCTTCAGCCTGTTCAGCCCGTCTCTGAACCGGTCGTCTCCGAGGATGAAGGGATTCAGTCTGGAAATAGCGAACCCGAGGCCATTTTCATAAAACCGTCCCGATTGCCAGTCCACCTGCTTACGCGCCGCCGCCAAGGACTCGTCAATCTCAAGGTACTTCATGCACGCTTCGTTCATGTGCAGCTCATGGAAAGAACGATTCCACACCACTGCTGGCCGACTCGGAGTGACCCGATCGATCCGCTCGCGGTGCATATCCCCATGCCAGAGGTCGTGGTGGCCCCAGAATATGGCGATCTCGTCATCAATCTCAGACAGGATCCTCGCCATTTCAGCATCGAAACCCTCGGGCGAGGTTGTGGCCGGCACATCACGCCAGGGCAATGACCAAGGCATCGCGGTAATAAAATGCATGGGTAAAATTACCGCAGCCATCGCTGGATGGAGATGGGGGTCGATAAATCCTGGCACCATCACAGACGATTCGAACTCGCGGTGAATCACATGATCCTCGCGAATGAGCCATGGCTGCAGACTCTCAAGACTACCAACCTCGATAACCATCCCGTCTCGTATCGCGATGGCAGTCGCCTCCGGGAGACTGCGATTCATAGTTACAATGGACTTCGCTATGTACACATCAAGCATGGCGTGTTGCTCCATTTCGCTTGGGCTTAGGCTCCCTCTCGTGCAAATCGTTTCTTATTCTCAAAAGACGCCAATAAACGATCGATCCAAGTCGTCTTACCTCAGATGACCTGCGTGCTCGCCATCGGATTAGCCAACGTGCCCAGCTCCGACGCTATCCCTTTTTCATTTCTGCAACGATCTCACCTGCCAGTGCAACTTCCTCCTCCGGGGACCACGTACACACTTTTAGGTTAACAAGCGCAGCCCCCGCATCAACATACTCGAGCAATTGCTCAGCGACCTCTTTAGGTGTGCCAACCGGGGTATACCGCTCAAAAGCGGAGAAAGGAATCTTGTAAAACC
>CAJXDD010000068.1:0-11984 GCA_913052075.1 uncultured Gammaproteobacteria bacterium | reverse complement strand
TACACGATCAGGTAAGTGCTCGTTGGTCGCGGCGATCAGCCGGGCATCGATCTGAATGAGTGTTTGACCACCCACTCGCTCGAATTCTCCATACTCGATGACCCGCAGCATTCGCTCTTGAGCGGCGAGCGGTAGGTTGCCCAATTCGTCTAGAAAGAGCGAGCCGCCATGGGCGCGCTCAAACCGCCCTAGTTGGCGCTTGGTAGCGCCGGTGAATGCACCGGCCTCGTGCCCGAACAGTTCCGACTCCAATATGCCCTCGCTAAAGGCACCACAGTTGATCTTGACGTAAGGCCGGTCCCACCGCCGAGATAGGTAGTGTAATCGCGCAGCAATAAGTTCTTTGCCGGTTCCTCGTTCCCCCACGACAAGAATGGGGCGATCGAGCGGCGCGGCTCGCGATACCTGTTCAAGGACGCGAGTCATGGGTTTCGACTCACCCAATATGCGAACGCTGTGATCCATCGTTGCATCCTAGCAATTTTGAGGATATGCACCAGTTAAAAAATCACAATTTTCGCTAAAAACACCAGATTTAGTTACAGCGCCTTATCTGCAAACCAAAAATATTCATTAAAAACAATAGCTTGATTAAAATTTAGAAGTTGGCACGCATTGTGGAATAGAAGACCTGTGAGGTAGTAGTAATGAGGAAAGCGTCACGGGCACAGGGGGCTAAACACCCAAAGTGATGATGTGACGGCAAGCCTGCCTCATTATTCAACAAATAGGAGAAGCAACATGGGTATATTTTCCAGAATGAGCGATATCATCAACGCCAACGTGAATGCCTTGCTCGATAAGGCGGAAGATCCAGAAAAGATGGTTCGGCTGATGATCCAGGAGATGGAGGAGACCTTGGTCGAGGTGCGCACGCAATCGGCTAGATTTATTGCAGACAAGAAAGAGGTCGCGAGGCAGCAAACCCGACTGCAATCTGAGGCGGCCGAGTGGGGTCGTAAAGCGGAGTTAGCCTTGTCGAAAGATCGCGAGGACCTAGCACGTGAGGCCCTGAGAGAACAGATCGAAGCTGCAGATCAAGCTGACCTCCTTGAGGCTGAACTGGAACAAATCGCGCAAAGTATCGATGGACTAACTGGAGACGTCGAAGCCTTGCAGCAAAAACTGCTCGATGCCAAAACGCGTCGAAAAGCGTTGATTCTTAAAAACGAAACAGCCCAGTCTCGCAAAGGCGTTCGCCGGCAACTTCACGACGTGAACCTCGATGAGGCGATGTCTAAGTTTGACGTCTTTGAGCGGCGAATTGATGAACTTGAGGGTGAGCTTGAGGCCTATGACATTGGTAAGCGCAGCCTAGCCGACGAGATTGAAGCCCTTGAAGCGGATGAGGAGATTGATGCGGCGCTTGCGGCGCTACGGGCAAAAGTAGCCTCAAAGAAAGGGGGCACTGAATAAGCGCGAACGGTGCCGATTAAGGACTCACCATTATGCGCTCCGCCGTTAATCTGAGAAGATGAACTCGGATTCACATCTTAATCGAAGGTGTGTTGTCTGCGGGTCGTGGCGAGGTAGGCATCAATCAATTCCCCGACGGCAAACCAGATAATGGCTGTTAAGGAACAACTGAGAGGAAGTAAAGAATGAGCGTGTTCACCATGGTGGTCTGGATCGTCGCAATAAGTTGTGGCACTGGCGTCCTAATCGAGTATTTGAAGACCAAAAGGAAGGCGCTTGAAACCAATCTCCGTGAGGGTGAACGAGGTGCGTCCGAGTCCGAAATGGCGGCGTTGAGTGAGCGGGTGGCTGTGTTGGAGCGCATTATTGTGGATCGAAAAACGGACTTGGCCGAGGAGATTGATCGCCTGGATCGCTAGAAGGGAAAGGGTGAGTCAACGGGCAAAGCGATTCATTGGCGGGTCACTAGCCAACGACTAGAGATCGACACCTATCGATTGAATCCACAATTCTGATTTTGCTTCGCAGCACAGCTGCTAGACGGATGGTTTGTTAGCCGTGTTATAGCTAATACCTTTTGATGGACCTGGCAAATCGGTGCGAGTAGTTAAGGTTGAGAGGGGATCCACACACCACGAGTCGTCGACCCTTGGCACCGTTAGGACCAATGAAGACTAAAGCCGATGAATAGTCACCAGATGAGTATTTACTAAAGACAGTAGATGCTCACTGGCTAAAGAAAAAGTTGTCGCTGGCCTTGCGACAGATGAGTGTGATTGAGAGAAGAAGCAGGTGGAGAAAGGGATGAAGCGCCGAACAAACCATCGAACGAACAATAGGAGAAACAAGCATTGAGTTGGTCAGTCGTTTTGTTTGTGCCCGCGGTCATATTCGTGGGGTTAGTGATGCCGATTTGGTTAGTGCTCCATTACCGGCAGAAATCGAAGGATCAGAGCGGTCTGTCGTCTTCGGATCGAGCTGATCTTGAGGAAATGGCAAAGGCCGCCGACAGGATGGCCACGCGAATCGGCGCGCTAGAGGCGATTCTGGATAGTGAAATAAGTGATTGGCGTGCCCGTCATCAAGAGGCGGGGTCAGGTAACTCGGCGAGCCGTCGAGGAGGGGGGGAATAAGCATGTCTTATCGAGAGTCAGACCGCAGGAGATGGCAGCGCGAGCGATTCAGGCGTCGAGAGCGGGCGGCGCGCGCGAGAATTAAGGACTTGGCCGCGCAACTGCAGCAATGGTTAGACGAGCCTGAGGGGGATGTGATCTGGGAAGACCTGGGTGATGATCACAAGGGATTAAGTTGGGCCGGCCGCGGCCGCTTGTATCGCGATCGAGATCGAGGCCGGTTAGGCGGCGTCTGCGCGGGGCTTGCGCAGTACTTCCGGATGCGACTGTGGAAGGTTCGGACCATTGCGCTCGTGGCGCTCTTTATTATCCCAACAGTGATTGTGTTTGCTTATGTGCTGGCGCTGATTTTCCTGCCGAATGCGCCCGCCTACCAACAAAGTAGCTACTTCGAGCGATCGGCCAGGGCCAATAAGAAACGGGCTCGCCGCGATACTTATGGAGCAGGCGCAGATACCTTCACCGATGCTCGTAGGTCGGAAGGTCGCGAGGCACCAGCCCCGTCCCAAGCATCTGTGAAACGGACGAAGACTAAGTTTCATGATTTGGAAGCAAGGCTCCAAGAAATGGAAGCGTACGTCACCTCGCGCCGCTTCAAAACAGATAGAGCGTTCCGAGATCTGGAATCATCCTAAAGTAGGCGCGTTTGCATTGGTGCTGGCGGCACTCGAGCAGATGGGCTAAATGCTGGCGCAATCCCGCTCGATACAGGCATTAGGCTTGGGACTCTGCGTAGTCTGGTTATCAGCGGAGGGCTCGGAACCTCGATTGTTTTGGAGGCTAAAACGGGGTTTAACGTTGCTGCACCGTTCCAAAGATTACTTTGTAGTGCTTATTCGAGGGCCTGGAACCCGCGGTCCGGGTAATCGCAAAAGATGGCGTCCACTCCCCACCGATTCATACGCTGTATATCGTCCGTTTCATTTACTGTGTAGACCGCGACCTTGAGCCCGGCGGTATGAGCTGCACTCACCCAGTCCTCAGTGACGTGTTTTAGCGCAATATTCATGTAGCGAGCATTGAGCGATAGGGCGCGGTCGATTGCATCGCTGGGCATCTTCCAAAACAGCGCTCCCCGGGGATAAAGCGGCGAGGCCACTGCAAGTTCGCGATGGTTAAATGAACTGAGCAAGAACTTGTTTGGGTCGGCTCTATGGTCAAGGCACCATGCATCGAGCAGCGCTGAGGTTGGTTGAGCGGTGCCAGGCCCCTTGAGCTCAATATTGATAGTGGCTTGACCGCCGACCATCTCGATAACCTCATCGAGATACGGGATTTTTTCGCCATCTCCGGCATCGAGCCTACGAATAGCGTCCAGCGAGTGATCGCTGATGAGCCCCTGGCCGCTGGTCGTTCGATCCAGCTGTTCGTCGTGAATGACGATGAGCTTGTCATCCAGTAAATGAACGTCGAGCTCCAGGTACTCGCATCCTTGGCCGAGCGCCAGCTCGAATGCCTTGAGGGTGTTTTCAGGTGCGTAGCCGCTTGCTCCGCGATGACCAATAATCTGCATGATTTGTCTCGAGCGATAGCGCGGTTCAAGTTATTGATCCACCACTGCTAGGGTCGCTTTCTTTTTGTTGTCCCAGGACTCTTAGAGTCTCGCCTATTTCGGGGGATAGGCTACAATGTTCTAACGCTCGGATGTTCGCTATGTCATATCAAGTTTTAGCACGAAAGTATCGCCCCTCGAACTTCAAAGAGCTTGAAGGGCAGACCCACGTGCTCCAAGCGCTGATCAATGCACTGGACAATGATCGTTTGCATCATGCCTATCTTTTTACAGGCACGCGGGGAGTGGGTAAGACGACCATCGCTCGGATTCTGGCGAAATGCCTAAATTGTGAGCAGGGCGTCACCAGTGAGCCCTGCGGGACCTGCCATGCCTGTATGGAAATCGCTGAGGGACGGAGCGTTGACCTGATCGAGGTCGATGCGGCATCGCGTACCGGTGTCGACGATATGCGAGATTTGCTCGACAACGTGCAGTACATGCCGACAAGCGCTCGTTACAAGGTGTATTTGATCGACGAGGTGCACATGCTCTCAAAGAGCAGCTTCAACGCGATGTTGAAAACGCTCGAGGAGCCCCCCGCGCACGTGAAGTTCTTGTTCGCGACTACTGATCCAAAAAAACTGCCCGTCACAGTATTGTCGCGATGCTTGCAATTTAATTTGAAGAACATGACGCCCGAGCGGGTCGTTAACCATCTTCGAGAGATTCTTGGCCGTGAGGGTATTGAGGTTGAGGATGCTGCACTATGGCAGCTGGGTCGCGCTGCAGAGGGAAGCATGCGAGATGCACTAAGTCTGACCGATCAAGCTATTGGGTTTTGCGACGGCGCGCTTACAGAACAGTCAGTGGCTGCCATGCTAGGCACGGTGGATAGACAAGATGTGTATCGTTTGCTTGTCGCCCTTGCTGAGCATGATGGTGGCCAATTGCTTCAAATTATCGCGCAAGCTTCTGAATTCTCTACAAACTTTGACGGACTACTCGATGAGGTGTTGGCGGTGCTGCATCGAGTTGCCATTGCTCATGCGGTGCCAGATTCGATAGACAATCAGCTCGGCGATGAGGTCGTGCTGCGCTCACTCGCAGAGCTTTTTGACCCAGAACATGTGCAGCTGTTGTATCAGATTGGGCTGATTGGCAAACGGGATTTGCCCCTGTCGCCCAGCCCTCAAATCGGTTTCGAGATGGTCATGCTGAGGATGCTCGCGTTTCAGCCAGAGGCTGGCCCGACTAGCGAACACCGAGCGCCGGCAGACTTAGGTGATACGGGTGACGCGCTTGCAAGTGCTGCAAGCGAGTCGCCGCTCACGAATCTGAAAGCCTCGCTGGCGTCTGGGGCCACAGGAGCGTCTTCGTCCACCACTGGAGTGGGACCCCGTGCGCACCAGGCGGGCTCGGCCAAGGGTGAAGTGAAAGCAGAAGTCTACGCGGCAGACGCTACAACGCGTGCCAAAGCGGCCACCAAGGCGGTCACGCGCCAGCAGCAAGGCGCTGCAGAGGCGCTAGTGGATCCGCCAGCAGAGGATGCTTCACTGTCAGCTAATCTTCATCAAAAAGACGGGGAGCTCGCGACTGAGGGTTTAGGATCTTCTCGCCAAAATCTGTATGTGGTCGAGGGTGGTCGAAGCAGCAAGTCGGACGCAAATGCTGAGACCAAAGATGGTGGTAACGGTGTGCCTAGCGCTTCAGAAAACACTCAACTTGGTGATAAAGCTGGTGCGATGGCTGTCTCGAGCGAGGGTTCTAAGAATACGCTGCCTCGAGCGGATCTGAAGCATGGGGATGAGCCCATCGAAATGGAGGGTGACCAAGGGCTTGCACCAGCCCGAGACAGCCACCAAGCAGTTTCGGATGAGTCCTTCGACCCTCGCGATGTCGCATGGTTCAAGCGGTTCAGCGCTTTGGTGATTGGCGGAGTCGCTGAGGCGCTGGCGAGTCATCTGCATTGGATAGAGCGTAAGGATAGTTGCATACAATTTTTGATGGATCCTGAGTACGCCTCGCTTATGGGCGACCAGCAAGTGGCGCGGCTTGAAGCGGCCCTATCAACGTTAGAGGGCGAGCCCATAACCATTCAGATTTCTGTCGAGCGACCTAAGGGCGCGAGCCCTGCGATGATTGCTGCTGATCGAAAGGCGCGAGCGCTGGCTCGTGCCAGGTCCGACATCGAGCTGGACCCCGGTGTTCAGGTGCTGATGACGAGTTTCGGTGCGAAGATCGTAGAAGACACGGTGAAACCCAAGACAGTTGAAGGAGACATGTAGGTGTTCAAGGGTATGGATGGCTTGATGCAGCAGGCCAAGGAGATGCAGGAGAAGTTTGAGCGAATGCAAAATGACATGCAGAACTCCGAAGTCACTGGTGATGCTGGGGCCGGTATGGTGAAAGTTACGATGACGGGCAGGCACGATGTGCGTCGGGTGGACATCGATCCGTCCGTGCTGTCAGAGGACAAAGCATTGCTTGAGGATCTGCTGGCGGCTGCCGTGAATGACGCGGTTCGACGAGTGGAGGCTCAGCAGAAAGAAAAAATGTCTGAATTGACCGGCGGGTTGCAGATGCCTCCCGGCTTCAAGTTTCCCTTCCAGGCCTGAATCCGTGTCCGAACGACTGCTCGACGAATTGGTTGACGCGCTTCGATGCCTTCCAGGCGTTGGCAGAAAGTCTGCGCAACGGATGGTTTGGCACCTGCTGGAGCGAGACCGGGAGGGCGGTCAGAATCTTGCTGGTGTGCTAAAGCGTGTCATGACCGAAGTAGGCCATTGCCAGCAATGCAGAAATTTCAGCATGCAGCCCATATGCTCCATGTGTTCGGACGAAACTCGAGACGCTTCCCTTATTTGCGTAGTCGAGACGCCTGCCGATGTACTGGCTGTTGAGCAGTCGGGCAGTTTTCAGGGCCGGTATTTTTTAACCATGTCCAACCTCTCTCCCATTGATGGGATTGGGCCTGACGAGATTGGTGCCGATGCGCTGGTCCGCTTGTGTCAGAGCGGCGTGACAGAAGTCATTTTGGCGCTCGACTCGACCGTCGAGGGGGAGGCCACCAGTCATTTTCTTACCGATAGCCTCAGTCAGACCGGTGTGTCGGTGTCGCGAATCGCGCATGGCGTCCCGATGGGTGGCACACTTGAATACATTGATGGCGGCACGCTTTTTCACGCGATTTCCGGACGAAAGCCGGTTTGAATTACACGTGGGTCAGTGGTCAGGATGAACTAAGCACAGCGATTAAGGCCTGCTCCAAAGGCGATTGGGTTGCGATAGACACTGAATTCATGCGGACAGACACCTATTACCCCAAAGTGGGACTGCTGCAATTGGGAACGCCCCAGGCTAATTTTCTGATTGACCCGCTAGCCATCGGTGATGTGAGCCCAATTGTCGCACTGCTTGAGGATTCCTCTGTTCTCAAAGTCTTGCACTCTGGTTCTGAAGATTTTGAAGTGTTCCAGCGCTGGCTCTCCGTTACGCCGGTTCCGGTGTTTGATACTCAAGTGGCCGCTGCCGCCCTCGGGTATGGCTATGCGATGGGCTATCAGAAACTGATAGAAACTATGATGAATGAGACGATTCCCAAGGGAGAGACGCGCTCAGATTGGCTGCAGCGGCCCCTAACCGCCTCCCAGTGTGCCTATGCAGCGCAGGACGTTCACTATTTGGCGATGGTTTTCCCGAGGATGCTATCGGAACTTGACCAATTGGAGCGAAGGAGCTGGGTCCTTCAGGACTCGGTACCACGAGCGACGCTGCCGACTATGGTTCCCGTAGAGAATGCCTATAAGCGCCAAAAAGGCTTGCATCTACTATCGCCTCGAGCGCTTTTGTTGGCGCAAAAATTATTCGAGTGGCGCGAGCAAGAAGCGCGTAGAAAAGACCGGCCAAGAAACCGAATTCTTCATGATGAGCAGATCATGAATTTAGTAAAGGCACCGGATCGATCGTGGCAAGATCTGAAGCAAGCGGGTTTTCATAACCGGACGCGCCAGCGCATCGGAGACGACGTTTTAGTATTGGTGGATCAAACGCTGGCTGTTGCAGAATCGGACCTTCCGGCGCCAATTGATGGGAAGCGCGTACCGGTAGACAAGCAGCAGTACAAGCAATTACAAGCCGCGTTAGGTGAGCTCGCCCAAACGCTGAAGGTTCCCGTGGAATACGCAGCGACTAGGCGGGATCTTGAGCACATTGTGCGAACCCGGTCCCGTAATGAGGTTTCCTTGCCCGCAACCTTCTCGGGTTGGCGTGAGGTGCACGTCGGGCCTGCGCTGCTCAATGCGTGCTAAGTGAGCGCTGAAAAACCAGCAGTGAAAATCAATAGATAGCAGTGGGTTAGCCCACAACCCGTTGTGATGGCCAGGGTCGGTCATTGGAGTCAAAATCGAGGGTAAAACCTACCCGGCGCAAGCTGAAGGTACGCTCCAGTTAATGCTAGGTGCCAGTGAACGAAGGGTAGCAGAAAGAAGGCAGTCATGGTTTCGTGTGATGTGTACAAAAGTGATCGGCGCGATTTGATGTATCTTTATGTGCTGGAAGGTGAAGGGCTTGAGCGAGTGCCTGCCGCGTTAATGAAAACGTTTGGTAACCCGACCTTCGTTCTGAATGTTGAATTGACGCCAACCAAAGCACTCGCCAAGGAAGATCCAAAGGTGGTTATCGAGCATCTTGAAACGCAGGGCTATCATCTGCAAATGCCACCCATCGAGGCGTTATGACGTTCTGGAAGACGAAGACGCTGGCCGAGATGAATGCCGAGGAATGGGAATCGTTATGCGACCGATGCGCCCGCTGTTGTCTCGTCAAATTGGAAGATGAAGATACCGGAGAGATTTGCTTTACCGATGTGGTGTGCGATCTGCTGGATTATCAGGCATGTACTTGTGGCGACTACAAGCATCGAAGCATCAGGGTGCCAACCTGCGTGTCACTCAACGCCAACAATCTCGATGACATTGGATTCATGCCAGACACCTGTGCCTACCGATTGCTGCACGAGGGCAAGCCATTGCCGGATTGGCATCCGCTGGTAACAGGCAATAGAGACAGCGTCCATGACGCTGGGATCTCCGTGCGCGGGCGTGTCGTTGCTGAAGCGTCTGTTCATGAAGATGATTTGGAGTGGCGCTTGATCGACTGGGTTAGGGTTTAATGGCGAGAAGTGAGACCCAACTGTTCGAGGGTTTTGCGGTGCGCCAAAACGACTATCGGCCCGGTAACGGGTAGGGAAAACGAAACGATCATTAGAAGTATGCTAAAGACGCTGAGTTGAGCGTTGCCAAGGCATACTAGTGACTACGTTACTAACAAAACCGGGCGCAGACGAAAGAGGGATCACCCTGAGCACCCGAGTACGGGCTTTAAGCAGAACCATCAATTAGAGCTGTCTGAAGGGGCTGCCATAGCCCAGAATGAAGGAAGCGTACATGGAATCTTGGCAATATCCGCTGGCTTGGGCCACCTACCTGGTTGCGGGTGCAGGATTAGGAGGGCTGCTCTGGCTGGCATTCGCTCGTTTGTCTTGGGTGACTCGCTACTGGCTGCTGGGGAGCTATGCAGTCATCGCATTCACGCCATGGACTCTGGCAGGTTATCCAGGCCATATGGCGCCGGCAGTGCTAGTACTCGCGATGGACCTATTGCTAAAAGGCGGTGGTAACACGCTTGAAGGGGGGTTAGTGCTCGCAATTACCTATGGGGTGCTGCTGCTGATTCTGATGACCATGGCACTGCGTCGATCAAAGCGCGAGCGTCAATTAAACGCGTTAGATGATAGTGAATAGTCGTCACAAGACAGCCCTCGGCGACCCAGCGGGGAACGCCAAGGGGCTTGCTTGCCATGCAGATCTAGTGCACTTAAAGTAGGGGCCTCATGGCGATTCACCATCGCTGGCTCATCAATTCGTTCGATTCAGGAAG
The DNA here is from genome assembly GCA_913052075.1 of uncultured Gammaproteobacteria bacterium. GTDB lineage: Bacteria > Pseudomonadota > Gammaproteobacteria > Pseudomonadales > Azotimanducaceae > UBA9926. Next base: position 2,003 of record CAJXDD010000068.1, on the reverse strand, counting down.
CCGTTTGTAATATGAAATTTTCGAGTACTAATACCTATATTGCCACCGATGAACTACAAATGGCCGTGAACGCCGCAGTCACGCTTGAGCGACCGCTGCTCATCAAGGGTGAGCCAGGCACCGGTAAGACTATGCTTGCCGAGGAAGTAGCCAAGTCTTTGGACATGCCGATCATCTCCTGGAATATCAAGTCAACCACGAAAGCTCAACAGGGCCTATACGAATATGACGCTGTATCGCGCCTGCGTGATTCTCAGCTCGGTGACGATCGAGTTCACGACATTCGTAACTACATTGAGAAAGGCAAGCTGTGGGAAGCGTTTGAAGCCGACCAAAAAGTGGTCTTACTGATTGATGAGATCGACAAAGCCGATATCGAATTCCCAAATGACCTACTTCAAGAACTCGACAAGATGGAATTCTTTGTCTACGAGACTGGCGAGATGGTCAAAGCGAATATTCGCCCGATTGTGATCATTACCTCAAACAACGAGAAAGAGTTGCCCGATGCTTTTTTGCGTCGCTGCTTCTTCCACTACATTAACTTCCCCGACCGTGAAACTATGCAAGAAATCGTTGATGTGCACTACCCAGCGATCAAGCAAGACCTCGTCAAAGAGGCGCTCGAGATTTTCTTTGATGTTCGCAAAGTGCCTGGCCTCAAGAAGAAGCCGTCAACGTCTGAGTTAATCGATTGGCTAAAACTTCTCATGGCAGACGATATCCCCGAGGAAATCTTGACGAATCGTGACACGACCAAAGCCATTCCACCGCTCTATGGAGCTCTGGTTAAAAATGAACAAGACGTACAGTTGCTTGAGCGATTAGCCTTTATGAATCGTAGACAATCAGGAAACTCTGGTGGTCAGTCTTAAGCGTCCACACTAAGTAGCCCTGTTCACCGTGTTACTCGAGAAACAAGGAAGTCAGCATGCTGATTAATTTCTTTTTTGAACTGAAAAAAGCACGCATCCCGGTGTCGATCACCGAACTGCTACAGTTGCTCGAAGTTTTAAAAGAAGGTTTGGTGTACGCGGACATTGATGAGTTCTATTATTTGAGCAGGATGGCGCTCGTAAAAGATGAGCGGCACTTTGATAAGTTTGATCGTGCCTTTAGCACCTACTTCAAAGGGTTAGATGATTTGTCTGGCCTTCTAGCGGCTATGATTCCCGATGAGTATTTGCGCCGTGAATTCGAGAAATCACTCTCGGAGGAAGAACTCGAGAAAATTAAGGATTTGGGCGGCCTTGAGAAGTTGATTGAGGCGTTTAAGCGCGAGGTTGAAAAAGAGGCTCGCGGCGAGGGCGACAAGAAAGACAAAGAGGGCAAGGGCCGAAACGGCAAAGGGGAAGAAGGAGACGATCGCAAAGGCAAAAAGCGTCGCGGCAAGCGCCAGTGGGATAAGCGCGATTACAAGGCCTATGACGATAACGTTGAGCTTGGCACGCGCGGTCTCAAAATTTCCCTTCGACGGTTAAGAAAGCTCGCGCGTACCGGTGCTGACGATGAATTCGATATCGACAATACAATCCGAAAAACTGCTAAAAATGGCGGCCTTCTGGATATCATTATGCGACCTGAGCGGCGCAACACGGTTAAGGTGCTTCTCTTTTTGGATAACGGGGGATCAATGGATGCCCACGTTCGAGTCTGTGAGGAATTGTTCTCAGCGGCGCGATCCGAGTTCAAGCACCTTGAGACCTACTACTTCCACAACTTCATCTATGACGGTGTTTGGAAAGAACACAAGCGCCGGATGAATGAGCGAATAGATACGTTTGATATCCTTAATCGCTACCAGCACGATTACAAAGTTATTTTCGTGGGTGACGCTACGATGGCGCCATACGAGATCACGCATTCAGGGGGCAGTGTGGAGCACTGGAATGAGGAAGCGGGCGCTATCTGGTTGCAGCGTGTCCTCGATACCTTTGACAAGGTAATTTGGATTAACCCAACCCCTCAAGATACCTGGGAGTACTCAACATCGGTCGGTCTCA
>CAJXDD010000067.1:0-12111 GCA_913052075.1 uncultured Gammaproteobacteria bacterium | reverse complement strand
CTGACTTCAAATCTAGACCGATGATGCCGGCGCGTATGCTGGCAGAAGAGGTCTTTGATCTGTGCGAGAATGGACAGAACGGAGAGGTTCGGGTGAAGATCGCAGCCGATCGCCCCAGCTTCGTTGTGGACCCGGTACCGCTTTAGACGTTGAGGCAGGATAAAAAAGGATTAACAGGCCGCAGACGCTCAGTCGTTAGCCTCGCCAACCCTTTTCAGAGGATTGTTCGAGCTAGTCGATTCGCTGAATGATCGTTCCAGTGCCAAGACCACCGCCGCAACACATCGCAATGAGGCCGTATTCCTCCCCGGTCCGCTGCAGTTCATGCACCGCCTTCGTGGTCAGAAAACAGCCCGTCGCACCCAATGGATGACCGAGAGAGATCGCGCCGCCGTTGGGGTTCACTTTGTCCATGCCCGCACCAACAGTTTTCGCCCAAGACAAAACAACAGATGCGAATGCCTCGTTGACTTCGAAAACGTCAATATCTGAAATCGAGAGTCCTGTTTTATCCAACATTTTCTCGGTCGCTGGGATTGGGCCTTCGAGCATAAGGACCGGATCGCACCCTACCAGCTGCGCATCAAGCACCCTCGCCATCGGCTTAAGACCCAGCTCGGCAGCTTTTGAGGCAGTCATAAGTAACACCGCCGCCGCACCATCTGCAATTTGTGATGACGTTCCAGCAGTATGGACACCATCCTTTCTAGCCACTGGCTTCAATTCACCAAGTGCCTCAAGACTCGTCTCCCTCGGAACCTCGTCCGTTTTGAACATCACGCTGTCGTCGGTGCGCTTACCGTCTGGCCCAAATACAGGCACCTCTAACGGAATAATTTGGGATTCAAAGTGGCCCGAATCAATCGCCCGTCTGGCTCGCTGTTGTGACTCTAGGCCAAATGCATCCGTGTCGCCTCTGGTCAACTGATACTTTTCAGCCATTCGCTCCGCACCTTCGAACTGGCTGGTGAACTCGTACTGTTCAAAGTAGGAACGGGACACGGGCTTACCCAATTCTGGCGCAAGGCCGACCGAGTCGGAACCAATCGGCAAACGGGACATGTTTTCTACGCCGCAAGCCATCACGACGTCCGCCATACCAGCGCGCAATTGACTCGTCGCCAGATGAACCGCCTCTTGAGAGGAACCACACTGAGAATCAATGGTGATACAGGGCGTGCCTTCTGCACCGCCGTGAGAGAGCCAGGCTGTTCGAGTGATGTTCATGCCTTGTGCGGCGAGTTTATTGATGCAGCCACCGATGATCTGATCCACCGTGTCAGGCGAGACTCCGTTGCGCTCGAGGAGCTTCATCATCACAGGCCCGAGCGTATCGGATGGGTGCACGAGCCCCAATGTGCCATTTTTTCTGCCTACCGCTGAGCGAGCGGCATCAACAATTACTACATCTTCCATATCGATGACCTAAGTGAAAACGAACCGACAGTTTGCCGAAAAAGCCTGCACGCGTCGAATATGTCAGATCAAAGATCGAACCGAACTTGGTGCGGTGCTCGCGGCTACACTTCTGGGACGCTTCGCTGCAACTGGGGGCACCTTCCGTTCTGTCACACTTGATCAGTCTTCATCTATTGCGTACCTTATTTCTGCTCTGTTCTATGCGAGAGTGCCGAATGCGTCGTCCTGTACAAAAACAGCATTTCCAGCCAGATCCGGATCAAATGCGACTCTGGCCGGATATCTCAGGTAACACCATCAATGGCTTGGGCGAAACAGAGGTCAGGCCGCCGAGCCCCATCTATTGGCACGCACCAGATGCAACGCCCCATGGTCATCTACAACAATGGATGGGGGCACACAGCGCAAAAAATCCAGCCCCGGGGCGCGAGCAAATGCTTGAGGAGCGCACGGCCATCCAGAGTCGTGAGCCAGTTGAGATTGCTGCGCCCGCCATTCAGGACGATCCCACTGAGTGGCATAAGAAAGTCCACGAAAAAGCCGCAGCCCTAGGAGCAGAACTTATCGGAATCGCATCCATGGACCCTCTGTGGATTTTTGAGGGCTGCAAGACTGATAAGCCTTGGATCATTATGCTGGGGGTCGTTATGGACCATGAGATATTGAGTTCGGCGCCAGAGCCTCTGGCCTCAAGCGAGGTCGTTAGGCAATACACCCGCGGCGAGCGAATCGCGAGAGATTTAGCGGATTGGATAAGAGCCCAGGGCTTTGACGCAGAAGGCCACTGCGGCCCGATGGCGGGGCCGGTCAATTTGATTCCGCCGGCGCTGGCCTGCGGTTTTGGTGAGCTCGGCAAGCATGGATCCATCATTAATCGTCGCTATGGCGCCTCGTTTCGCCTAGCTTCGGTACTAACGGAGATGCCCTTAATCGAGGATCAGCAAGACACGTTGAATGTCGACGACATTTGCCTGAACTGCCAGATTTGCGAACGTGACTGCCCCGCTGGAGCGATCACCGATGAGAAGCAATTGGTCCGCGGGGTGGAGAAATGGTATGTCGATTTCGACAAGTGCCTGCCTTTTTTCAATGAGCACCACGGCTGCGCATTATGCTTGGCAGTATGCCCTTGGAGCACGCCCGGGCGCGCGCCCTCTATGGCTCAAAAGGTTGAGCGGCGGAGAGCACGAAAAGGCCTTTGATTTTCCGATTTTTCTGGGCTGTGTCAGTCGAATTCTAGCCAGGGCTCGCTTTCCTTACTGGAAGCGTGCGGCAATAGCACTCAGTTGGTCGCTAAGAGCACTAACGCGATTCGCTACCAAGCCATCTGCGCTTATCGCGATCAACCCCTGCTGTACGGCCGCGAGTGTTTCCGCGAGCCGTCTATCGCGCGCACCCGTTTCCCATTGATTCACACTTTGGTCGAGCGCTGACCGTAACTGCAGCACCGAATCCTCAGGCAGCGCACTGTCACGCTCAAGCTGATCCAGATACGCGTGGGCCACCGTAGGATGCGTCGGCCAAGTTATCCTCAGTTGCTGCTGAGGATTAAAGACCGCTCCCTGGTTGGCCATCGACGCGGCTGCAATCTCGTGATCAGTTAAGTGTTCGCTCGGCAAAAGCGAGAGCACGTCGAGCCCGCGCGCAATTTCGGTTCCGTAAATCTTTCCGTTGTACCAGTAGGTCGACCAATAGCCCCCTAGGATGAGGTGCTCATCATTAATGGGTCCTCGGTCAAAATAGGCAATCTCGACGGGGTTTTGAGAATCGGTGAAATCAATCACCGAGAGCCCGCCCTGGTACCAAGCCTGAACGAAGATATCCCTGCCTGGAACCGGCACTACCGAGCCGTTATGCGCAACACAGTTTTCTTCTTCGACTTGAGGAGCCGGAATTTTGAAGTGGCTGCGGTACTCGAGTTTGCCATCGACAATGTCGTAAATAGCGTCAGCACCCCAATCTAGCGGGTCGTAACTACGGCACCTGGGTCGACTTCCGCCACCCCACTCATCAGTGAAGAGCACCTTGGTTCCGTCATTATTGAAGGTCGCAGAATGCCAGTAAGCAAACCCTTTATCAGACACTGCGTCGATTCTTTCCGGCTTCCTCGGGTCTGTGATGTCAAAAATAATCCCGTTTCCGGAACACGCCCCTGCGGCAATATTCGCCTCAGGAAAAACGGTGATGTCATGACATTGATCAGTCTCTGACGTCTCCTGGGTGCCATCACCATGATCACCGCCTTGCCATAGGCCGGCTAGCCTCCCTGTCTCAGGATCTGCGAATACCGCTGGGCTATCGATGATCCGAGCCTTTGAAGGATCTGCGACGGGAATCTCTATCACGTCAATTCGAAAGAGAGCCGTTCGATCATCACCGGGCTCAGCGCCAAAGCAGGTATCGAGCTCCTCATTCTCTCTGATACGTGACGTACCAGAGTTGTAAACGATGATCGAACCGGCTTGATCCGGCCCAGAAACCACGGAGTGGGTGTGCGAGCCCCGGCACGTTTGCACCTGGCCTACCTGAACAGGACGCTCGAGATTACTGATATCGAAAATGCGTATCCCGCGAAACCGCTCTGGACTAACGTCCTCACTCACGCCCTCAAGCCCGCAATCCACCCGGCCACGAGTTTGCTCCACACTCATGATCAACAGGTCCCCAACGATGGAGACGTCCCCTTGCCCTCCCGGGCATACCACCGAGCTTAGAAGATCCGGCAAACCGTCTGCTGCAAGCTTATAAACGTTAAATCCGTGATAGCTACCCGCAACCAATACGTCTCGGCTAAACGCCATATCGGTGTTTGAAAAGCTGAGGAGCGGAGAGCGATCGCTCCACTCGTTGTCATCATTAGTTTGCTCATCTTGGGAGTCAGCGGCCTTGCTCTCTTCTCCATCGCTTGCAAGGTCATCGCTAGGTTCTGCACTGTCGGCAGGCATCCCACCAATGCGCTCAACGTGAGTCTGATGATGGTCTTCGTGAACCTCAGGCAACGTATCAGGAGGGGATTCATCATCCTCTTTTTTTGGCTTAGCAAGTGGCATACCAGCGGGATTTTTAGGGTCAAAGAACCCTGGAGGCTTTGGTAGTGCTGCAATAAGGGTCATGTTGAGTATTGCTTCCTCTGCATCCTCAAACCCAGCGGCCAGATTCGCTCGGGGGTCAGGCGACAAGGCAACTAACATCTTGTTCATCTGATCGATTTCAGAAGACTGATCCTTATCCACATCATTCACGAACTCAAACAAGACCGGGTCATAGGCGGCGCCCGGTTGATCCAGCAACTCCTCGACCATTTCCAGCGCACCCTCGTGATGGGCAATCATTAGCGTGAGAAACAGGCGATCGAATTCAACGCCCTCAGAAGCCCGCAGTCTCTCTAAGTCTTCAGGCGATGCCATCCCCGCCATGTCGTGAGATGTATGCATATGATGAGCATCATGGGGTGAAGGGACCTGCTCGCCGCGCTCTGACAGCCAACCCGTCATGAACACAATCTCATCGGCCTGCGCTGTTAAGATGCGGCCAGCAATCTCTTTTACCTCTTCATTGTTGGTTCTCTCTTCGACCAGCTCTGCCATCAGGACCGCTTGCTGATGATGGGGAATCATGTCCTTCATGAACATCGCATCATCTCGTGTGTAGCTAGTGTCTGCGATTTCTATCGCCTCCTCTGGCGTCAACTCCTGCACGCCTTGTCCTGGGGCTCCGGGCAGGATGATGGGAGCGGCTTGAGCAATCGATGTTGATAGCAAACCAACACTCGCGAAAAGAAATAAATTCCTGATCACCATATCTTCACCTCAGTTTTGTTAATGCGGGGAGGTTATCACTCGCCCTCGTAAAATGCCCTCAGATTCAGCTCTTCCACAGCTCAACCTATAAACCGACCAGCCGACTTGGACCTCCAACTCTATGCTCTCAAAACAATATGGCTGAGATCAATTAGCACTGAAGCTCTGAACGACTGGTGCTCTCCCAGACCTTTTTTCTTAACCAAAAATTAATGTTCTCATAAGAAAAACTTAATGTTGCCACCTTACATTTGTGGCCTTATTTAAAGGATATTTGTTTGATGAGCCATAAAATCTTAATTCAATCTGCCTTTTTTCTTTACCTAATTACGGGAGTATCCCAATCATTCGCCCTTGAGTTGGATGCGAAATTTTATGGCGAAGTCAACGTCGCGTACGACCGTGTATCGGACGGTGAAAGCGATTTTCAGAGCTGGGTATCGCGTGTGGGGGTCAAAGGGAAGGCGCCACTAAGCGAGACTATTTCAATCATTTATCAGATCGAGCAAGAGGTTGATCCAATACATGGGGGACTAAATGCGGACGAACTTTTCAGTATGCGAAACACCTTCGTGGGCCTGGAAACTAATCTCGGAAAATTCTTTTTCGGCAACCACGACACACCGATGAAGCGATCTCAAGGCAAAGCTGACTTCTTCAACGATCAGGCGGGGGATGTCAAAAAGTTGATTTCAGGTGAGGTTCGCGCGAAGGAATCATTCTTTTACCACTCGCCCGCGATCAACGGCTTCAAGTTTCAAGCCGCATATGTTCCAAGCGACGACCTCAACGACGCTTCTTCGTCATTTTCGGCAACCTATACAACAGAGGGCCTCTACGTCGCTTTCGCGAACGACTCAAAGATGCGCAAAAACGATGTTTCCCTGGCAAAGAACAAAGTATTCGATTCCCAACGATTGAGTCTGGTTTATACCTTTGGTGCGCTTCAAATCTCTGGTATTGCGCAACAATCTAAAAGGCTTGATCAAGAGGGAGCCGATCGCGAATCTGGATTTAGTATGGGAATCAGCTACAAGGTCAACCAGTACAAGCTCCAGTCTCAGTTCGGACAGTCCGACATCTTAAAACCCGATGCTCGGAGTTGGCATGTTGGGATTGAAAGAAAACTTGCCAAAACAGCGAAGGTCTATCTGTACCATTGGGATTATGATCAATCCTCGAGCAGTCGTACTACTTCGTTGGGTGTCGAGTACAAATTTTAACGAAAGCGCAATATCGGTCGACAATGTTTGCTGTTTTTGGGCCTGAGGTCGCTGCCTAACTTTGGGCAACAAGAGTCTGAACGAGTAATTAATTCGTTCTTAACCTTACCTTAATAAAATTCGAGGTTAATAGCCTCGTCGAACACTTTGGAGGAGAAGCTAATGCGATACCTAATTCCTTTTTTTGCCTTACTGACGCTAGTTGCTTGCGGCGGCTCCGACGCACCCACCAGCGAGTTGGAAGCGGAACAATTAAGTGGCCCCGTGAGGCTGGACGGATCAAGTACCGTTTTCCCAATCAGCGAAGCCGTGGCAGAAGAGTACCTAACCGAGGCTCCTAGAGTGAGAGTAACTGTCGGAGTATCTGGAACCGGCGGCGGATTCAAAAAATTTCTGAACGAAGAAATAGACATTAACGCAGCGTCGCGACCTATTAAGGAAAGCGAGTTCGAACAAGCCAATGAAAAGGGGATTCAAGTGCTTGAAATCCCTGTCGCTTTTGATGGCTTGTCAGTTGTCGTTAATCCAGAGAACACATGGGTTGATTTCTTAACAACTGGTGAGCTCAAACGTATATGGGAGCCCGAATCCGCAGTCACCACATGGAAAGACGTTCGCGACGGATGGCCTGACGAACCCATCCGCCTCTATGGTCCAGGCACAGATTCAGGAACCTTCGATTACTTCACGGGCACGATCAACGGCAAGGAGCAAGCTTCAAGGCCTGACTTCACCGCGAGCGAGGATGACAACGTACTGGTGCAAGGCATTTCCGGCGATCTGTACTCCCTCGGTTACTTTGGCTTCGCGTACTACCTTGAGAACCAGTCCAAGTTGAGGGCGGTACCGATTGATGGTGGAACTGGTCCGATATCGCCAACACCAAAAACAATAAACGAAGGCACCTACGCGCCATTGTCCCGGCCGATTTACATTTACATCAACGCCAGTGCCTTGGACAAAAAACAAGTTGCCGATTTCGTGTCTTTTTATTTAGAATCCGCCGGTCAGCTGGCGCAAGAAGTGGGATACATATCGTTACCGCAGGAAAGCTATCAGCTGGCAAAAACACGCGTGGATACGAGAACAGCTGGGTCTAGCTATCACGGGGAAACTCCACTGCCAATGCTGACAGAGACGTCACAGTAATAGCAACTGCATCACCGCGGTTTGACACGAGGGGTGAATGGCTAGCCTAAGCGCGAAAAAGGTACGCTGGAATGAATGGGCGCTGGAGAAACTTTTCTTCGTGTGCGCATTCATTTCAGTAATCACGACAGCGGCTGTAATCTATATTTTAGTAGAGGAAACGCTCGCGTTTTTCGAGACCGTACCTTTTCTAGACTTCCTGACTGGTACACGTTGGACGCCACTCCTTGAGCCTAAGCACTACGGCATACTCCCGCTAGTTGCTGGCACTATGCTCATCGTGGTTGGAGCTGCCATCGTCGCGTTACCAATCGGGGTCGCCAGCGCAATCTACTTGAGTGAATATGCGAGTCACAAAACTCGATCTGTAGTGAAGCCAGTTTTGGAAATCCTGGCAGGTATCCCCACGGTCGTATACGGCTACTTCGCACTGACTTTCATTACGCCATTTCTTCGAACAATTTTACCTGAGACACAGGTGTTTAATGCCGCAAGCGCCGCAATCGTAGTCGGCATAATGGTGTTACCTATGGTCGCGTCGCTTTGTGATGATGCGCTCCGAGCGGTGCCTGAGGCGCTACGGCATGGGGGTTATTCGCTGGGAGCTACCTCCTATGAGGTGACCACCCGTATCGTTGTACCCGCAGGTCTTTCTGGAATTTTTGCGGCATTCGTTTTAGCAGTGTCAAGGGCCATCGGTGAAACCATGGCCGTTACCCTTGCAGCGGGTGCAACTCCAAACCTAACCGTGAATCCGCTGGAATCTATCCAGACAATGACCGCTTATATCGTGCAAGTCAGCTTGGGGGACACCCCTTCCGGCAGCTTAAGCTACCAGACACTGTTTGCGGTTGCCTCAGTACTCTTTGTTAGCACCCTTTTGCTCAATATCCTAGGCACATGGGTCATGCGGCGCTTTCGGGAGGTATACGAGTGATCCACTCAGATACACTACGTTCAAAAAAAGTGAATGACCGACTGCAAAAACGGCGTTTCCGCTCGCGCCTATTCGAGCGGATTTGCGCTGGAGTAACAGGACTGGCTGTTCTTATACTTGCGCTACTTCTGTATGACGTATTTGTGGATGGCTATCGTTGGGTTGATGCTCAGTTTCTGAACTCATTCCCCTCTAGGTTCCCTGAAAAGGCAGGCATCAAGTCAGCGCTCGTTGGAACTATATGGCTCGTCGCTTTCACCGCCTTAATTGCTATCCCAACGGGTGTTCTTGCAGCGATTTACCTGGAAGAGTATGCCCCTCAAAATAGATTGACTCATTTTATTGAAATCAATATCGCCAACCTAGCAGGGGTGCCTTCCATTGTTTTTGGTATTCTTGGGCTTGCCATTTTTGTACGGTTTTTCGGCCTAGGGCGAAGCGTCATAGCTGGGGCCTTGACCATGTCTTTACTCATTCTCCCAGTAATTATTATCGCAGCGAAAGAGGCTATTCGGTCAGTTCCAAATTCTTTGCGATTAGCTGCCTTCGCGCTTGGTGCGACCCGTTGGCAAGTCGTGCGCGCCCACGTTCTACCTTCAGCACTACCTGGCATTTTGACAGGAATCATTCTGGCGCTGTCGCGAGCAATCGGTGAAACTGCTCCTCTCATCATGATCGGCGCACTTACGTTCGTTGCCTTCTTACCCGAGAGCCCAATGGACGAATTTACAGCGCTACCCATACAAATTTTCAACTGGACTGCTCGGCCACAAGAGACATTTCATGAACTAGCGGCAGGTGGAATCATTGTTCTCCTAACTGTGCTACTGCTAATGAATGCCGTTGCCGTCTATATTCGATACAGAGGTTCCCGGAAATGAGCACGCTCAACCCCATCTTAAATGCAGACAACCTCTCGATTTTTTACGGAGACAATGAAGCAGTTAAATCAATGTCACTGCCAATATACGAGCGAAAGATCACTGCCATCATTGGACCTTCCGGTTGTGGCAAGAGCACGTTCTTACGCTCCCTTAACCGGATGAATGATTTTATCGACGGTGTGACCCACAAAGGGGAGATCCTCTTCAATAACGAGAATCTCTATCACGACTCTGTCGACCCAGTTGAAGTCAGGCTGCGAATTGGGATGGTGTTCCAGAAAGCGAATCCCTTTCCTAAGTCGATTTTTAGGAATGTTGCGTGGGGGCCCAATATTAACGGTCTTGAAGGCAGCTCCGAGCTGCGAGTGGAGAATGCTCTCAAACAAGCAGCACTATGGGACGAGGTCGCTGATCGCTTAGACGATTCTGCTCTGAATCTCTCAGGGGGCCAACAACAGCGACTCTGCATCGCTCGCGCACTTGCCATGGAGCCGGAGGTCATTCTGATGGATGAACCTTGCTCTGCACTAGATCCCGTTTCTACGGCAAGAATCGAAGATTTGTTATTTGAGTTAAAACAGAAATTCACTATCGTAATTGTGACTCACAATATGCAACAAGCCGCGAGAGTCTCTGACTACACCGCCTTCATGGAAAACGGAGTGCTGGTGGAGTTTGGCGAGACCGATCAAGTATTTACTAGACCAAAAGAGAGCCGGACAGAAGAGTATGTCACCGGCCGTTTCGGTTAGGAGTCAGTATGACTGTTCATTTAGAGCGAGATTTAGACAGCCTTAAAAAAGACATCGTTCATCTTGGTTCACTTGTCCAGAGCAGCACCCAGTCGGTGATTGAGTTTCTGAGAACCAAGAGCGAACAACAACTCCAATCCGTCCTTGAATCAGAGGAGCAAATCAACGGGCTCGAGGTCGACATAGAGGAGAACTGCTTAAAGATCCTAGCACTCCATCAACCGGTGGCCATCGATCTCAGATTCATTATTGTGATCATGAAGGTCAACAATGACTTGGAGCGAATGGGTGACCAAGCAGTCAACATCTCACACCGGGTCAAAGCACTCATCGAAGGCCCAGAACTTTCCATTAGCCTCCCAATTGATGAAATGACAACCGCTATCCAGAAGATGGTTGCGCTAAGTCTTGACGCACTCGTGGGCCAGGACCCGACCATTGCACGCAAGGTCGTTGAAATGGACGATATCGTCGATGATCTAAACGCTAAAACCTACGACATCGTGCGAGAGACGATTGAGGCGAATCCCTCACTGGTGAATAGCGCAATGTCGATGGCAACGATCTCATCAAATCTCGAGAGAATTGGCGATTTATGCACAAACATTGCCGAAGAAGTCATCTTTATGGTTGAGGGACAGGTTATTAGACATCAGAACTAGTAAGTCTTGGCTCTCATGTCCTGCAATTAGGTGAAGCCGATAGTAGTTTCTGATGAGGCGTTCCCCGGCGCATCAATGCCGGGTTTACAGCATTCCCAGATACCCTATACCCTGAGCAAGCTGTTCGCCGAATCTATCGGGTACGATTCCCTTTCGCTGAGCAGCATTCCCCTGACATGATCGTTTTTAAGACTTCTGGGAACCGCCTAAATGCCCTTTCTTCCTACCATCACTGCGTCGATTCGCGCGATTGAAACATGGCGCGGCCAGATTGGACCAAAGCACTTCAAACAGCATTCCTTGAGTACTGTTTTGGTGGGCCTAGGATTATGGGCCGCTCCGCTGCAACTCGTTGCACAGAATGAAGACCAAGACTGTGCTGCCATAGATCTAATTCTTACCGCAGAAAAAATTTACACATCCACTGATGTAGCTCCAGCGGTTGAAGCGGTCGGCATCGCACGGGACAAGATCGCAATCGTTGGCTCCAGGAAAGCGGTCGTCGCCAGCGCCTGTAGTGGTTACAGGGTCCTAAATTTCGAGAGTAGTGCAGTCTATCCAGGTTTTACCGATGCGCACCAACACTTAGAGGGGGTGGGCCGGCGAACTAAAACCTTGAGTCTCTTTGGAATCAATACCCTCTCGGGCACTGTGCGGGCTATTGAGCAATGGGCAAAGGCCATACCCGAAAATGAGTGGATTTTAGGACGCGGCTGGATCGAACGGGAATGGACCGATCAACAGCGGTTTCTCACCAAACACGATGTCGACCCGTTTACCGAGAAAAAACCTCTCTTCATGCCGCGGGCCGACGGCGTGTCCGCATTGGTAAATACTGCCGCCCTGAAGCTTGCTGGGGTCACCAAAGCCACACTGGATCCCGAAGGTGGCCGCTTCGATCGAAATGAGGACGGAGAACCTACGGGGTATGTACTCGGTAATGCCATGAAACCGTTTCGCGCCATTTTGCCTGACGACACAGACGACTACCTCAAAGACAATTTAATCCGAGGCCTTAAGGCAAATGCTGCCATGGGGTGGACCCAAACGCAGGACGCGGGCATGTCCTATCGCTTAGTAGACCTCCTGAGGACCATCCATCAAGAAGGGAATATGACCCATCGGGTTTACGTCGCGGTGCCGGTCTCGGAAGCGATGGAGCGATTCAAGCGGGGCCGAGAAAAAACTGATGATGATTTCCTCGATGTCAGAGGCATCAAGGTGTTTATTGATGGCACACTCGGTTCTCGCGGCGCAGCGCTCATCGACAACTACGCCGATAGCG
>CAJXDD010000066.1:0-12116 GCA_913052075.1 uncultured Gammaproteobacteria bacterium | reverse complement strand
TCGAACGTATGGTCCTCCAATGATCCCTCGAAAACGACACTTTCAAACCTGTTGCTATAGAACGCCGTCTCGTTCAGGCCGCGGTGCTCGTCAAACTGTCGTTGAGTTATCGTTTTCGCTTCAGTCAATGGTCCACCTCTTGCTCGCTTTAAGTGCTAGCATCATACCTTTGCTCGGATAGGCTGCAGTATGCGCCGTTTGCTTTCAACATTTGTATTTGGCGGCGCTTTTATCTGGGTCGCAGTCGTGTTTTTTGATGTGCCTCGAGAGATTATTTGGGTCTTCCTTGTTTTGACTGTCGTCTTGGTTTTCAGTTTGGTGGTTGCCGGTTTGTTCGGAGGGGTCTTCTTGCGATTGATGCGCCGAGAGCGGCGAAGTAAACGCTGGTTTAATCAACCTGAGGCAGACGTCGAATCAGAGACAGATCCATCGATTAAGGCGCCTGATCGCTAGCAATGAATCGATGTGCGATCAATGCGCGTTATGGCTAGGGGGAGTGAGCATTTGAGTGGCGCTTAAAGCCCCGTCGGCAAGAAAAGAGCGTCGGTTCGAATGCGCCGATTCCAAACCAGGGTTCAAGGCCAGGGCCTAGCCAGAGTCCTGCTAGACGTAGCTAAATTTCGCTAGTTAGGGACTCAATCCTTAACTACTGGTTTTCGCCATTCCGCTATCTCTCTAGCCCGCAGGCGGCTTGGCCAGGTTCAAGCCGCAGCATTCAAGTGTGACCCCTCACGATACCAACCCCTTTGGCAGGTCTGATTGGCCAGTTCGCCAACCATTGTGAGTGGGTGCTGTTATGCCGTGCTTGCTACAAGGCGACTGTCTATCTGGTGGTTAGAGGGATTGGAAGAATCGATCGCCGCGGGGTAAGTAGTAGTTGTCATAATTCATTGAGAACGCAACGGCGAAGGCTCTTCCCGTAATCTGGTCCGCACTGACAAGGCCGAATACCCGCGAGTCTTTTGAGTTATCTCTATTATCTCCCAGTACAAGAAATTTCCCTGCGGGAACGGTAATCGTATCAAAGCTGTTGTACGCGGTAGCTGTCCCCGGCTGGACCATTACCGGATGCTTCGACTGCCCGATATGTTCGTAAAAGAAACGGTGTCGAGCCTTTTGGAATCGGTCCAGTGAGGTGATTAACTCATGGTCAATTCTTGAGTAATGACTCGGTTTTCCATTAATGACGAGCGCATTATTCGCGAGCGCTATTCGATCACCAGGGATGCCGATGACGCGTTTGATGAGTAGCTCATTATCAAGCGGTGAGTAAAAAGTGATAATGTCGCCCCGCGCCGGCGCGGACCAGCGCAGCAATTCCCAATTGGTCAACGGAAACCGCAGCCGATAGGCGAGTTTGTTCACGACAACTCGGTCGCCGTCCAAAATGGTCGGTTTCATAGACCCGGTCGGCACCTGATTCCAGTCGGCGATGGCGGAGCGAAAGGCAATCATGACGATCAGGAACAAGATGAGTCCTCGCCATTCAAGCCATAACGGGTGGCGAAATAGTCGATGGGGTTGAGTCATGGTGCGAAATCTTAACTGCTTCAGGTTGTAAGGTGAACGGCAGCTTGGAAGTGCGGTGATTTTCTCAAACCATGCTAGCTCCGTAAGTTCGCGGGTCTCGATTGAATGCGTTGTTCCGATCGGGAGCCGCCCCAGCTTTGTTTGGGAATTCAGTTACGCTCAATTTTCTAGGTCGGGATGGTGAGGGGCACCGGGTTTCATGAAAAATAGTTCGTCAACGATTCAAGTTGAGACTCGGCTTGAGCTCGTACTAGAGCAACCAATGGATGCGTTATTCCACCTAGGGGCCCATCCGGACCGACTCGACAGGCTATGCGGCAGTGAGGTCATTACGGCCACTCAAACAGATGGTTCTACCCTAGACCTCCACTCTGATATGTTCTTTGATCCATTCGGCAATCCCGTGATTCGAGCTCGGTTACTTCCCGGTACCACCACCATTGATTATGCATTCCGCGGAACAGCTTCGAGTGCATTCAAACCCGCAGACGACCTTCCTTTCATTACCGTAAACGACTTACCCAGTAATGTGCTGCAATACCTCAAGCCCTCCAGATATGTCGATTCAGACCGCGTTGCCCCCCTGGCGTTCGAAATTATTGGAGATGAGGTGATGGCCGGCCGGCAGACACATCGTCTGTTTGAGTGGGTCACCGAGCATGTGCGTTACGAGCCTGGATCGAGCGTTCTGCCCTTATCCACGAGAGAGGTCATTGATCAGCAAGTTGGCGTCTGTCGAGATCTCGCGCATGCGCTCATTGGTTTACTACGAGCGATATCCCTTCCAGCCAGGTATGTCGTGGGTTACGCGCAGGAGCTTGAGCCGCAAGATATTCACGCTTGGGTTGAGGTGTTTCTGAATAACGCTTGGTATGAGTTAGATCCCAGCTTTCAAAAAATGAATAATGGCAGAGCAGGACTTATTCATGGTCGCGATGCAGCAGATGTAGCGATCATGGATCAATTTGGTCCATTGCCGCTAATAAGCAAGCAGTCGGTCCAAGTGTTATGAATCGACAAACTGTGCGCTAACAGTGACCTCAAGGGTCGAATTAGTCTGGCTTGGGCCTGTGAATGAGCCTGCTACTGGGGGCAATTGATCGGGACGTTGCGATGTAGCCACTGCGATATGCTTACCGCGCACCAGATCGCCGCAGGTTGGGTCGACTCCCACCCAGCCCAATTCATTGAGGTAAACCTCGAGCCAGGCATGGGTTGCCCCACTAGCGTCAGGGTGTGCACTGGATGTCAGATAACCCGTTACAAAGCGAGAAGGCCAATCTTGTTGTCTTAATGCCACCATCATCAGCCAAGCGAAATCTCTACAGGATCCCGACCCTTCAGCCAGTGTCTCGTTAGGGTCCTGGATACCAGGCTCCTCCCTTCGAACATAACGAAGACGCGCCTTTATCTCGCTTGCAATTTCAGCGAGACGGTCGACTACCGTTGACATGTTGGTGGATTCGCTGAGGAGCAGCCAGTCCTCCAAAGGCTTCAGAGTAACGTGCTGGACATCGAGAAAATTTGATAAGAAAGGTCGCAACGCTGGGTCAATCGAGGCAACACGCTCGCTCAAGCAGTCAGGGAGTAGAGGACCTTGCTCATAATATTGTTCCAGAATCGCTTCACTGATAATCGTTAACGACTCGGTTTCACCCTCAAACCGAGCTTCAGCGACGGAATTGCCAAATGCGTCTCTCCGCCAAATGATCGAGGCGCGCGGATCTACCTGCAACTGAGATGAGCGAATGCGCAGATCAAATCCGTCTCGTGGTCGAAGATAAAGCTGATGCATGCCCAGCTTGACGGGCTGATCATACCGATAGTGCGTGGTGTGGGTTAGATGAATCAGTCGCACAAATGAGTCCAGTGCTATTTGGTTGCGAATAATCGGCGGAGTGCCGCATGGTCAGGGTCTGATGGTTGGGTTGCCACTAGTTTTGCTTTGATATGTGTCTCTACCAGGGTCTCACTACTCGAGTAGGACAGTACGATTTGACCATCCACGAGAATGTGAATAGTTTTCCGGTCCTCACCATAAACCACCTTCCCTTGCATGGCTCAGGCGGTCTTCATCTGAGATTGAAAATAATGCTCAAGTCCGATGCCGTCCATCAGTCTAGGCTGAACTGCTAGCCAGCTCGCGAGCCCCATTTTTTCGATAGAGTCCGCGGTTTCCATTTGTGAGAGCGGCTGAAAACCCATGAATTCTAAAATCTTGGAGTGCCGGCAGGGCTGACTTATCGCCATGACTTTGCTCTTGAGCGTTTTGCTGAGAGGGCAACCGACCCCGAACTTTTGCAGCTTCATGTGGTGCTCCTAGTCCATAAAAGATGATACCGCATGGGCGTTTTAATGCGTAGGTCAGAGTGATGAGGATTGGACGAAAAAGCAGACTGATCTCTTCTTGCACCATTCAGCCAGGAGCCAGTTTGAGCATCCGTATCCATGGGACGCTAAGTGTTCACGTACGTTTGGCTTGATCGGTTTCGCGACCAGGGTTGTCGAGATTTTCTAGTTGCAATTGCGAATCGTTCTCATTTACACTGATTCCATGATTGTTTGTATCTGCAATAACATCTCCTCAACAGTGCTCGATGACTATCGTAGTAGTGGACGTAGCCTCGAAGACCTCAGGCAAGACTATGGGCTTGCCTCGAATTGTGGTCAGTGTCTGGCAACCGCCGAAGGCATAATGAGCAAGCCAACCAACTTCTCGTCAAACAAACGCATTGCCGCAACCGACCTGATTGCAGCGGCAGGGTAAGCGTTCTTAGGGTTAATCACCACTTATCAATTCGTTGTTTGGGATTGCGAGATAGAGTGGGCCGGTGAGGGGGGCGGAATCCCAGCTGCGCGTGTGGTTTGGCGTTTTAATGTCGATTTCAGGACCTAGCCAAGACCTTAGCCAGAAGCTAGAAAACTAGACTGACGCGGCCAGCAGGCACTCCTGCCTTGGCGCGCGCCTGCAATACTCGGACGGCGGTTAAACGGGGTGCAGCACCACCGGGAGCGTTGCGTAGCCTCGGACAAAGCTCGATTGGACGCGTTCTGGCTCGCCAACGACCTCAACCATTGAGAACCTTTTCAGGATCTCTTCCCATAACACACGAAGCTGCATCTCAGCGAGTCGGTTACCCATACAGCGGTGAATCCCGAAACCGAAAGAGAGGTGATGGCGCGGGTTTTTGCGGTCAATGATGAATTCGTCTGGACGCTCAATGACCTCATCGTCACGGTTGCCAGACACATACCACATGGCGAGCTTGTCTCCTTTTTTGATGACTTTGCCGCCAATCTCCACATCCTCAAGCGCGGTCCGCCGCATGTAGGTCAGGGGGGTCTGGTAGCGAATGATTTCCGGAATCATATTGGCCACTAGGTCGGGGTTAGCTCGTAACTTGTCGTATTCCTTGGGGTTCTCATTCAAAAACAGCACGCCGCCTGTAATCGAATTTCGAGTGGTATCGTTACCGCCCACGATTAAAAGGATCAAGTTGCCTAGGTACTCCATCGGGTCCATGTCTTGGGTATCTGGACTATTAGCCAGCATGGTCACGAGGTCGAGGGCCCCTTCGCTCACTTTTCCTTCTCTTTCTGCCCAGAGGCCTTGGAATGTTTCCAGGCATTCCAGCAACGCAGCGCGGCGGGCTGATTCTGGTGTCGGTCCGCCAGCGAGTTCACCACTGGTAGCCATATCAGACCAGTAAGTCAGCTTGCGCCTGTCTTCAAACGGGAAATCGAAGAGTGTTGCTAGCATTTGGGTGGTTAATTCGATAGACACTTTGTCTACCCAATTAAAGGAGGTTCCCACCGGCAAGCTATCCAATATGTTGCAAACACGCTCTCTAATCAGCGGTTCCATCTTTGCGAGATTCATTGGCGCGACGACGCCAGTGACGGCTTTCCTTTGAACGTCGTGTTTGGGGGGATCCATGCTAATGAAGTTAGGTGTCGTGAAATCAGACTGCCGCTCCGTGAGGGTAATGCCCGACTCTGAGGAGAAACGCGCATGATCTTTGTCGATCGCCATGATGTCGTTGAATTTAGTGATGGACCAATATGGGCCAAAGAGACCGCTTTCATGAAAGTGAATGGGGTCTTCTGATCGCAAACGCTCAAATATTGGGAACTGCGCATTAGTCTGAAAAACGATAGGCTGGCTTGGGTCAAGGTCCTCAAGCGGCACAGACCATGGGTCACTTAAAGCGGTTTCGTTCAAATCAAGGGCTTCGCTCATCGAGTACTCCTTTTTTAGAAGGTTCCAGACAGGCTCTTCAAATTCACGAAGGAATCATCTGAATAGCGCGCCAGCTGGGTCAGCCATTTGTTCTGCACGAGATCCCATCTAACGCAAGAAAGAGGGAGGTGCAGAGCTGTAAGTAAACCCGATAATGGCCGGGAAAGCCAATCTATCAGGCTCGTCGAATCAGATGGCTCGCGTGCTTCCTATTACCCTTAGCCATGAGAAGTATGGATTGCAAGGCAAGCATGCTGAGAACCGCGCAGTTACGAGGCTTAGACAAAAGAGTAGTGAGGGTAAAAAACCAAAGGCGCCAAGTAGACAGAACGGGCCAGAGTAGGTCCAGAGTAGGTAAAGAGGTTCGATAACGGTCTAAAGTGCTGGGTGTAAGTAGTGAGTCTGAGCAAGAAATAGTATTTTGGCGGGCTGTAGAGACCCGCCAGATACCTGTGTAAACGGAGCACCCGCGACGGGAGCATCGGCATCGAGGAAGCTTAATGATTAATTGCGTTGTTTGAACCGCATTGGATGACCGCAGCGCCGCGGTAGTCCGCGGCGTCTAAGTAGCATGATGAAGCCGCTGACTATCAGCAACCTAATGAGCGGGTGTTGACCCCTTAAGGCTGGCTTGCTCGTCGCGCTATGTAATGCCGCTGGGTTTTAGTACTGGAATTCGGGAAGATTGACTACGATACCATCGAGATCGTTCGTCAACGGAATCTGGCAAGCCAAGCGTGATGTTTCCTCACGGTCTGGGTTCAGATCCAGCATAGACTCTTCTGTAGCGCTGGCAGGTGAGAGCTTGCTTTGCCAGGGCTCAGAAATATTGACATGGCAAGTTGCGCACGAGCATTCTCCGCCGCAATCAGCATCGATCCCGGGTACCAAGTTACTCGTTGCCAGGATCATCAAGCTATCGCCTTCATTTCCCTCTACTACATGCTCAGTGCCGTTATGCTCAATAAACTTTACAGTAGGCATCGATCTACTCCGTTTCTGTTACAAATATGTCGAAGCGGCGATTATTCGCGAACTTCGCTCAAAAGTATAGACACTCGGCCCGTGGGCGCTCACCGTTTGCGCTTTTCTTATCATCTGACTTCCGCAAGGATCTCCTTTAGATCAGTTGCCGGATCTGCTAGCCGGGCTGGATCGACTACCTTACCGTAGAGCTGTTTGGCCACCATAAATTCCTTCGGAGAGTTGACTGCGTCCACCGCTACGACGGCGCCATCCTTCAGGTAGAACTGTGCAAACTGCAGACTGTCTGCGTCACCCCGACGGACGGAGGTTGAGCCGTCGCTCGAGAACCCCACCATTTGAAGTTTCAGTTCGTACTGATCTGACCAGAACCAGGGCACTGCTGCATACGTTTTGTCGCCGCCGAGCATATTCGCTGCCGCCGTTCGAGCCTGGTCCATCGCATTGGGCACCGACTCAAGTCGGAGTCGTCTGCCAAGGATAGGATTGGGATGGTTGGTGCAGTCTCCAGCAGCATAGATATCTGGGTCTGAAGTTTGACAGTGATCATCCACAACGATGCCATTATCGACCTCGAGGCCAGCAGATTGTGCAAGTTCCACGTTCGGGATGATGCCAATCCCTACAATGACCATGTCGGCTTCAATGATCGAATCTCCACACTGAACGCCGGTCACCTGACCCTGTTCACCGACAAATCCGCTGCAAGCTGTTTCCGTATGGATCGTTACTCCGCGGCTCGTGTGTAAGTCATGGTAGAAAGCGCTCATCGATTCGGTGGTGACCCGTTGCAGGATCCTGGATTCCATTTCGAGAACGTGAACGTCGAGCCCTGCAGATTTCGCGACCGCGGCGACCTCGAGGCCGATATAGCCACCGCCAACGATGCAGAGCGAACTTGCGTTGGAAAAAGCGGCTCTTATGTCATCGACATCGGCCTTAGTTCGCAGATAAAAGATACCGCCTAGTTCTGAACCCTCGATGTTTAGTTTGCGAGGCCGGCTTCCGGTTGAAATGAGAAGTTTCTCATAACTAATTGATTCATCTGCTATTTCAACAAGTTTTGCTTTGCGATTGATGGCGGTGACCGATTGCCCAAGCCGCAACTCGATGTTTCTGTCTTCATAGAATTTTGCTGGTCTGACCATAATCTTGTCAGCATCATGCTCACCAGACAGATATTGCTTTGACAGTGGAGGGCGCTGGTATGGTGGGACAGCCTCGTCGCCAATCATAACGATGCGATCTTCGTACCCTTCTTGCCGCAGGCTGGCTGCCGCTTGGCCGGCCGCCTGCCCGGCGCCAACGATAATGATAGTCATAGTGTGAGTGTCCTATCTTAGTGCGCGGTAAGAATATCATGGTCGACCTGAAAGTCGTTGGCTATTTCAGCTGTTTGATGTCGAAGCGCTTGATCGCCAGGTGAGTGATATCCGTGCAATGGGCAATGAGATGAACCCGAACCAGGCTGTCTTGATTGCAAGTTACTCATCATGCGTGCTCATCGTCGGCGTAATTGAGCCAAGACCGCTCGAATCGATACAATGTGAGCATCTAAAGGAGGCAGTATGGAACAAACGACAGAAATTGAAGCGGCGGTATTCCGGCGTTTGCTTGCTCATCTGGACGACAATAAAGACGTACAGAATATTGATTTGATGAACCTGGCCGGGTTTTGCAGGAATTGCTTGAGTAAGTGGTACCGTGCTGCGGCGGGTGAGGCCGGAGTGGAAATCAGCGATGCGCAGGCACGCGAATTAATTTACGGAATGCCGTATCCAGAGTGGAAAGAAAAATTTCAGCGAGAGGCGTCAAGCGATCAATTAGCGACATTCGAATCAAGGCCCATCGAAGGTTGAGTCGATGGCTCGTCGATGAGTTAAACCAGTCCGAGCTTCAACACTGGCTTGATCTGCGATGTCTCCTGTGGCCCGGCGATTCAGGGGACCATCTCAACGAGATTCAGCAGTATTTCTGCGGACAAAACCCGCACATAGAGCGAGTATGGGGTGTACGTTCAAAGGGCATTCCTGTGATGGGGTTTCTTGAGCTCAGTCTTCGCTCGTATGCTGAAGGCACAAGTGATTCGCCCGTGCCCTATGTGGAAGGGTGGTTTGTCCGAGCTGATGCTCGAGGGAGAGGCGCTGGTAAAGCCTTGATGGAAAGCGCCATGGGTTGGGCTAGTTCGCGTGGGTTTGCCTATTTGGCAAGCGACACTGAGTTAACGAACGAGGGTAGTATCCATGCCCATCACGCCATCGGCTTTAAGGAAGTAGGCAGGCAAGTGGCGTTCTTGAGGCAACTGAAACCAAAGAATTAAGCATATTCCGTTAGCGCTACGCTTGCCGAACCTAGTTTATAAGGTTGTAGGCAGCCAACTGCGCTTCAGCATGCCTTGCGGCAGTAGGCTAATGGTTTGCAGCATTTCACAATGCCAGTGTTCATACGGTGCCTAGTCTCACACCGCCATCTTCGCCTTGATCGCAGGCATGGATTCGTAGTTTTGAAGTTTGAAATCGCTTAACAAAAAGTCGTCAATCGAAGTCTGGCCTCGGTCAACGATTTTAAGAGTCGGTAATGGCAGGGGTTCTCTACTGATTTGTTCTTTCACTTGATCAACTGCATCAAGATAAATGTGAGCATCGCCGATCGTGTGGATAAACTCCCCAGGTGCTAGGTCACAAACGAATGCAACCATGTGCAACAAGAGCGCGTAGCTCGCGATGTTAAAGGGAACTCCAAGAAACATATCTGCTGATCGCTGATACATCTGTAAAGACAACCGGCCGCTCGCGACATAGAACTGGAAGAAAGTGTGGCACGGCGGTAAGGCAACCGTGTCGCCCCCAGCTTCTGCCGCATTCCATGCGTTAACCAAGATGCGCCTTGAGTCGGGGTTGTTCTTGATGAGCGCGATGGCCTCTGCCAATTGGTCGGTCTCCTGACCATCGGCCCCTCGCCAACGTCGCCATTGTGTGCCGTAAATTCGACCCATCGAGCCGTCACTGGCGTCGAGACCAAGTCGCTTTAAATAGTCGGTGTAGTTCGCATCCCAGATCTTATTTTTGGCGTAAATCGCCTTCAGATCATTGATGTTGTCTGAGCCCGAGATAAACCAAAGCAGCTCCGATGCCATGACATTCCAGGCAAGTTTTTTTGTGGTGACTGCGGGAAAGCCCTCGGTGAGATCATAGCGAGCATGTAACCCGAAAGTGGATAGGGTGCCCACGCCAGTCCTGTCATCGCTTCGAACGCCGTGGTCAAGCACATATCTGAGCTGATCTAGATAGGTTTTCATGCGCGCACTTGCACCGTTGACTGCTGGTATTTAAACCGGGTCCCGAGAACCGTGGTTAACCGCATTTTGAGTCGCCGCAGCTAAGGCACGTCATACATCCGTCCATCATGACAACAGCGGTGGCAAAGCACTTTTGGCAAAGCTGCGCGCCCGGCGGATAACTCGCCTCGGTGTCTTCCTCAGATTGTTGGGTAGCGGCTTCTCGCTTTTCGTTGATCAACGCGACATGTGCCTCAGACAGCGCTTCTTCGGCGATCAAACCAATCCGACGCATATGGCGGTCGAGTACATCGCCTATCTCTGCGACGAGAGAGGGCATAAATCGTCCCCCTTTCTTAAAGTAGCCACCCTGTGGATCGAAGACTTGTTTCAGCTCGTCTACCAAGAAAGTGGCATCACCACCTTTCCTGAAAACGGCCGAAATGACGCGGGTTAATGCCAAGATCCACTGAAAGTGTTCCATGTTTTTCGAATTGACGAAGATCTCGAATGGGTATTCCTGCTCGTGCTCTGATCCCGCATTTAACACCAGATTATTGATCGTGATGTACATCGCATGGTCAGAAAGCGGGGTTTTTATTTTGTAGGTGTACCCTTTGAGCTCGTCCGGGCGTTGAACGTCTTCATGCATAACCTCCTGCGCAGGGGTTTGAGGTGTGTCTGGGGATGTTTGGCCTTCTTTTTTGATGGAAAAGCCGATGATGTTTTTCGATATTTTTACAGTCATTGAATTCACTTCTTGTATTGGTCTGCCGCACTTGGCCAGGGCGGCTGCGCCCCTCGACTAGCCGAGCGGTAGCATGTATGAACCGGTTACGTTCTGGAGCTATTCGGTCTAAAACTTTCCGTAGTAGCCCTCTTTCATTGCATCGAAAAGGTTGGCAGCTGTATGCATTTCGCCATCGTACTCAATCTCTTCGTTGCCTTTGACTTCTACAATCTCGCCATCTTCGAGTTCGAACCGGTAGGTGGTGTTTTCTAGATCTTGCTCTTTTACCAAGACCCCCTGGAATGCTTCGGGATTAAAGCGAAAGGTCGTACAGCCTTTTAAGCCTTGCTCGTAAGCATATAAATAGATGTCCTTGAAATCATCGTATGGATATTCCGTTGGCACGTTCGCGGTCTTCGAAATACTGGAATCGATCCACTTTTGCGCGGCCGCTTGAATATCAACATGCTCAATAGGCGATATGTCGTCGGCCGTAACAAAGTAGTCAGGAAGCTGTTTATCAGTGTCGTCCGTGTAAGGTTCTGCCTCTGAATTCACCATCGCTCGATAGGCAAGCAGCTCAAAGGAATACACATCAACTTTTTCCTTTGACTTTTTGCCTTCACGGATCACATTCCTAGAGTAGTGATGAGCGAAGCTGGGTTCGATTCCATTACTCGCATTATTTGCGAGCGACAAACTGATCGTACCGGTGGGTGCAATTGAACTGTGGTGGGTAAATCTGGCTCCGTGATCGGCGAGCGCTTCAACGAGATCGGAATCCACTTCCGCGACGCGCTGCATATACCTTGAGTATTTCGCATGCAATATTCGTCCCGGCACCTCGTCACCTACCCCGTAGCCGTCCTTAACCATCTCTGGTCGATACCGCAGCATTTCTGGTGTGACTTTGAACATTTCGTTCATAATCGGCGCAGGGCCTTTCTCCTTCGCTAGTTCAAGGCCGGCTTCCCAGCCAACCATGGCCAGAGCCTGGGTCACTTCTTCAGTAAAAGCCACAGAGTTCGCATCCCCATACCGCATACCCAGCATCGTGATGCATGACCCGAGGCCTAAATAGCCCATACCGTGCCGGCGCTTTCGTTCGATTTCGTTGCGTTGCTCTTCAAGGGGCAAGCCATTGATTTCAACGACGTTGTCCAGCATGCGAGTAAAAATCTTCACCGCCTCTTTAAAGCTATCCCAATCAAAGCTGGCGTCACTGGAGAAGGGCTTTTGAACAAAGCGAGTCAAATTGACTGAACCAAGCAGACAACTACCGTAAGGAGGTAATGGCTGCTCGCCGCATGGGTTGGTCGCGCGGATATTTTCACAGAACCAGTTATTGTTCATCT
>CAJXDD010000065.1:0-12192 GCA_913052075.1 uncultured Gammaproteobacteria bacterium | reverse complement strand
TTAGACGCCAAAACTCCTAGAAAGTTCGGCCCAATTCGAATTGAAATGACTCTCGTTCATCACCATCTCGGGAATTTAATGGATACGAAATTGCAAAACTAATGGGAGCAAATCCTGTGATCCAGGTCACGGAAACGCCTGCCGAATAACGGAGTTCTCCGTCCTTAATATCGAGGCAGTAAGTCGAGATTTCCGGACAGTTACTGTTAAAAACGTTTCCTGCGTCAAAGAAAAAGGCAGACTTCATTTGCCTCTGATCTTCAACAAATGGGAGCGGAAAAAGAATTTCCGCACTCCCCTCAATAAGGATGTTCCCCCCAATTGGATCTGGGTCAGAGTAGGGGTCGTTTGGCGAGCGGGTGGTCCGTGGTCCAAGCGTATTTGACTTATATCCTCGAACCGACCCAAAACCGCCTGAGTAAAAATGCTTATAAAACGGATAGGTTTTGGTATCGCCGAACGTACCGCCATAGCCCAGATCCGTCCTTAATCGTAGTGTGAACAATCGTGTCAGTGGAAAGAATATCTGCCCAGAGTAATTAACTCGATAAAACTCGAGCTCACTACCTGGAACTGTCGCTTCAAACGAAAGCGATTGGGATCGCCCTGCAGTTGGCAGTAGCCCACGATTTAAGGCGGACATCTGATAGGCTGCGGAAAGAGTGATGAGCTTAAATTCATTGCCCTCTTCAGCTAAGAAACGAGAAATTTCCTGTGCTGGAAAAATCCCCTCTTTGATTTCCGTGTCCTCAGCGCCAAGCGTGAAATTGAATCGGGAAATCTCACTGATGGGGTACCCAAAACTTACGGTGGCACCCAGCGTGTCGGTAGAAAATCGTGCGATGTTACGCTCATCAAACGATGTACTTCGGTAATAAAAAGAATAACCTCTACTCACGCCATCTACTGTGAAGTAAGGGTCGAAGAACGAAACATTGTAAGCCGTTTGGTATGAACTGCGATTGATACTGAAATTCAGTGAATTTCCACTACCAAATACATTTGACTCCTGATACGAAAGTCCAAGAATGGCTCCATAGTCCTGAGCGTATCCAAAAGTTGCGGAAATCGCTCCGGAAGGTTGCTCCTCTACAGTGAATTCGACGTCAATCTGATCCGCGACGCCAGGCACCGCCGGGGTCTCTACATTCACTTCCTTGAAAAAGCCCAACCGCTCCAACCGAATTTTAGACGCTTCAATGTATGAGTTGGATGCCCAACCCCCTTCCATTTGACGCATCTCACGCCGCAACACCTCGTCCTGCGTCAACGTGTTGCCAGAGAAAGTGATTCGCCGGACATAGGCGCGACTGCCGGCGTCGACAAAATATTTGACGATAACGGATTCGCCGTCTTCGGCTAATTCGGGGCTTCCTGTGGCGCTGGCGAAAGTGTAACCAGAATTCCCCAACACCGTTTCGATCCGCTCCTCTGAGAGGGTCATTAATTCTCTCGAAAATATCTGGCCTGGCGCAGATAACACCATGGCCCGAATCGCCTCTTCTTTGATATCTCGGAGTTCACCGCTAATTTCTACTGCGGATACCTCGTATTGCTCACCCTCATTGATATTGATGGTGATGTAGACGTCTTCCATGTTCGGCGCAATAGCGACTTGAGTTGAGGCTATTTCAAAATTGAGGTACCCGCGGTCTAAGTAATAGGACTCTAAGGATTCAAGATCTCCTTTTAGCTTTTCACGCGAGTACTGTCCGTCTTTGGTATACCAAGATAGCCAGGTAGGTAATCGGAGCTCAAACTGTTCCCGTAAGGTCTCATCATCAAATTTGGTATTCCCGACGATGTTGATGTGCCGAATCCCGGACACATTACCTTCCTCAACGTTCACCTTCAGTGCCACCCGATTACGGGGGAGGTTCTCCACTTCGGTCGTAATGCCGGCGTCGTAGCGGCCTTGAAGCACATATTGCCGCTCAAGCTCAGCGCTCATTTGATCGAGCGTTACCTTTTTAAATATCTCGCCCTCTGCCAACCCTGCGTCTGAAAGACCCTCTGTCAGCATCTCGGTTTTGATGGCTTTATTGCCCTCGAATTCTATGCTGTCTATCGTCGGACGTTCCTTGACGATGATGAGCAAAACGTTACCGTCTCTCCCCACCTTGACGTCATCAAAGTACTCTGTCCGAAATAGGGAACGGATAATCCGTCTCAACCCCTCATCATCGACGTTGTCACCCACGTTATAGGGGATCGAGCCGAACACCGTGCCGGCAGAAATACGCTGCAAGCCCTCGACTCTGACGTCAGTGATCACAAATGCCTGACTGACGGCCGCGAAGAGTAATAGCACCAGTGCTGATGTTAGCTTGCCAAATTGTTTCAAACGCTTTCTCACCGTGGACCCGTTACAACCGCAGCAAATCATTATAGAAGGCTAGCAGCATGATGCCCACTAGAAAGACCAATCCAACCTGAATACCGAGATACTGAAGCCGCTCGGGAATCGGACGCCCAATAACCGCCTCAACGGCGTAATAGAGCAGATGACCGCCATCTAGCATGGGAACCGGCAGTAGGTTTAAAACCGCGAGACTAATGCTGATAAGCGCGATGAACCCAAGATAGGTTTCCAGTCCACTGGCCGCTGTCTGACCCGCAATCTTTGCAATCGTAATGGGTCCCGATAAGTTTCGCGGCGACAACAGGCCTTGAATCATTTTCACGAGACTTTCTACCGTGAACCGGGTCATGTCCCAGGTCTTATGCGCAGCAGGAATTAGCGCGCCGACCAAGGAGTACTCTCGCGTTCGAATCCGCTCAGATGGGAAGTCGTAGACTCCGAGTGCGGCTCCTATCTTCCCTGTCTGCTCTCCAGACTCTTCGACCGACTCGGGTGTTATCCAATGATCGCTTCTCTCTCCCTTGCGCTCGACTCTAACCCAGAGTTGCTCGCCAGGATTTGCGCGAATGGCGCTCACGAACTCAGCCCATCCAGCGATAGGCGCTCCGTCTACCTCTAAAATTCGATCTTCCGACTGGAGCCCCGCTCGAGCCGCTGGCCCTCCCTCTGAGATATCGCCCAACACTGCGGGAATAGTGGGTAGTAATAAACCAACACCAAGCGATTGCACGGGGTTGGGATCCGCCTCATCAGCGAGCCAGGTTTGAATAGGAATGCGTACGACCTGCTTGCGCGCTTGGTCAGTATTGCCCTCGGTTCGAGCCACGGCAATCATCAGATGACCGGATTCTCCAAGCCGATCAAGCAGTCCCAAATTGAAGGACGTCCAGTCAGCAATGAGCTCTCCATCGAGGCTTGTGACCTCATCACCGGTTCTCAATCCTGATTGCTCGGCGAGTGTCCCCTCTTTGACTTCAAGCACAGGCGATAAATCTCGCACGCCCATGGCGAATACAAGCCAATAAACGACGATCGCCAAGAGAAAGTTAGCAAGCGGTCCAGCTGCGGCGATCAGTGCCCGTTGCCAAACAGGTTTTCTGTTGAACGCGAAGGGTAAGTGTTCTTCAGCAACATAGCTATCTCTCTCATCCAGGAACTTGACGTAGCCGCCCAATGGAATCATCGCCACACAGAATTCCGTACCTTTGAGCGGCTCATTGGTAGGCTGCCGGATGGAAATAGGCGTTCGACATTGGTTTGTTGGCAACACGGGTGGCGCGCCCTCTCGGCGCAAAAACGCTTTGCCGAATCCTATGCTGAATCGTTCAACATGAACCCCACACCACTTGGCAACTTGAAAGTGACCATACTCGTGGACAGCAATCAACACGGCCAATGTGACCAGTAACGCCACTATGTTCTGCAAAATATCTAGCACCATCGATCCACCCACTCGGATGCTTTCGCACGCGCACGCTCATCGCATGCTATGACCGCCTCAATCGATTCGAGTTCCATTGCGCTTGCATTGTCGAGCGACGCTTCTATTACCGAGGTCATTGTTGTGAAGCTAATTCGATGGGCAAGAAACGCTTCAACCGCCACTTCGTTGGCTGCGTTCAGCACCACTTTTTCGCTCTGCCCGGCCGATGCTACTCGCCGGCAAGTCGTCAGCAGCGGGAATCGGTCAACATCAGGGGGTTGAAAATCTAGCGCTAGACCATTTTCAAAGTTCAAAGGGCTGACTCCTGAGTTCATTCGAGACGGCCAAGCGAGCGCACAAGCGATTGGAGTTCTCATATCCGGTTGACCCATCTGGGCTAGGACAGATCCATCATTAAACGCAACCATTGAGTGAACAACGCTCTGCGGATGAATCACGATATCTATAAATTCACTGCTCACACCGAACAAGAAGCAAGCCTCGATTAGCTCTAGCCCCTTGTTCATCATAGTTGCAGAGTCGACCGAAATCTTACGCCCCATGGACCAGTTAGGATGACGACACGCCTCTTCGGGTGTAATTGTGTCGAACTCAGAGACTGGCCGGCTACGGAACGGCCCCCCAGAGCCGGTTAGTAAAATTTTCGCTACTTCTAGGCCCACAGTCCGCTCATTCCCCAAACACTGGAAAATCGCATTGTGCTCGCTATCGACAGGGATGACCTCACCTTCACCATTAGCAACGGCAGACATAAAAAGCGCCCCTGACATCACCAATGCTTCCTTATTTGCGAGTAACACTGTTTTACCAGCTTCAGCGGCTGAGTAGGTCGGCATCAAACCGCTGCTACCTACAATCGCTGCCATTACATGAGATACCTCGTCATCGACTGCAACGCTTCGCAAACCCTCGACCCCTGATCGAGCCTCGGTTTGTAAACCACGCTCAGCAAGCTTCGTCACAAGCGAGCCGTAGCAATTGGGATCCGCAATCACCGCCACGCTTGGATGATAAACCTCACATTGATCGACTAGCAGATCGACCGCGGTGTTAGCGGTTAGGGCATAAATAGACAGTTCAGTTTGATACCTCGTCACTGCCAATGTTTGCTGACCTATTGAGCCCGTGGAGCCCAAGATGGTTAACCCTTTTTTGACCATCTTTTCCTTTCTCACACGTTCATTCTCCGCTTCATCGGATTGTCCAATCACACCGGCCAGCCAGCCAAGGTGAATGCCAACACCATAATCGGTGCAACAGACAAAAGGCTGTCGAGGCGGTCAAGAAAACCGCCATGCCCAGGCAATAATTGACTCGAGTCTTTAACATCTCGCACTCGCTTGTACATAGAGAGCGTGAGATCACCCAGAATACTCACGAACACCATGACGGTGACAAAGAGAATCCACGACAAACCGCCCATCAGCGACAAGGCATCGATGCCGATAACCTGGCTAAACCAAACGCCAGAAAAAACCAAGGTCACCAATAATCCGCCATAAACACCGGCCCATGATTTGCCTGGGCTCACGGCGGGATGGAGCTTAGTCCGCCCGAAACGACGACCTGAGAAATAGGCACCGATATCTGCACACCAAACCAATCCGAGGAGCAAGACCAAGTACTCTGAATAGGCCGCCTGGCCCTTTAAAAGACTGAGCGCCACGCCAGCTGGCACGAGCATCACTACCCCTACCAA
Source organism: uncultured Gammaproteobacteria bacterium (assembly GCA_913052075.1). Taxonomy (GTDB): domain Bacteria; phylum Pseudomonadota; class Gammaproteobacteria; order Pseudomonadales; family Azotimanducaceae; genus UBA9926. The sequence goes on along the minus strand of CAJXDD010000065.1, from coordinate 6,687 downwards.
TAGGCTGATTGTGGGTCGTTTCAATATCAGCGGGAATTTCGGGAATCTCAGCACCAGCCACGCCGTGAAAGTCCACAAACCAAGACCTATCCAGAGCCAGTTTACGTTGGGGGACACAAAAAACGTCAACAACCCAACGGCGACTGCGAAGCCTATACGCCCAGGCTGCTGAAGATAAGCAAAATTAGCCCATTCCCAGGCGCAAACTCCCAGCACGATGGCGATGAACGCCCGAAATGAGGTGGGGTCCAGAAACAGCAATGCCGCCAGTGCCAAAGGGGCGACGACAATCGCCGTTATCACCCGAGCCTTCAACATAGATCGACCCTCCCCCTGGTGATTAAAACTCCATTAACTCGTTTTCTTTTTTATCGAGCAGCGCGTCAACCACTTTAATTTTCTGATCAGTCACTTTTTGGACCTGATCTTCAGCGCGCCTCGCGTCATCCTCTGAGATTTCCTTTTCCTTCAGGAAGTCTTTGATATCCGAGTTTGCATCACGTCTGATATTGCGCACCGCGATCCGTGCGTTTTCCGCCTCATTTCTAGCGGCCTTTGCGAGGTCGCGGCGATTTTCCTCGGTAAGCGGTGGCATGGTAATGCGGACACTCTCACCCCCGCTGTTGGGAGTAACGCCGAGATCTGATTTCAAAATGGCCTTTTCAATCAGCGGCACCATCGTGCGATCCCATGGCGCAATGACCAAGGTTCGGCCCTCTTCCACATTGATATTAGCCATTTGGCTAAGCGGCGTATCACTGCCGTAATAATCTACATCCACTGAGTCAAGAAAACTGGGATGAGCACGCCCCGTGCGGATTCGAGCAAATGCAGCTTCGAGCGAGGCGATACTCTTATCCATGCGCTCCGCAGCGTCTTCCAATATCTCGTCGATCATTGTCTTCTCCTGCACATCCGGCTTGCCTAATCGGTGGTCACCCAAGCTAGGGACTTAGCGATTTCGGCACCGCCCTAGACTCCTCGGTTGATGTTTGAACCTTTCACTAGTTCTTGGTCACTCGAAATTCAAATTTCGCGCTTTGACAAACCAATAGACATCGATCAATCGCTCGTGACCAGCGTGCCCTCATTATCGCTGACCACAGCGTTTAACAACGCGTCTTGTTTATCAAGCTTGAACACGCGGAGCGGCATATTGTGATCTCTCGCCAAGCAAATCGCGGTTAAATCCATCACACCTAACTGATCGTCAAGAACCTTGCTGTAGGTAATCGCGTCAAAGCGTGTGGCACTTGGATTTGTGACAGGGTCGTCAGAATACACCCCATCCACTTTAGTTGCTTTCAAGACGATGTCCGCCTCTATTTCGATTCCCCGCAGACATGCTGCCGAGTCTGTCGTAAAGAAGGGGTTTCCAGTGCCTGCAGAGAAAATGACGACATCTCCTTCCTGTAAATGCCGGATCGCAAGTCTCCTGTCGTAGTGCTCCACCACGCCACTCATAGGAATTGAAGACATCACTACGGTCTGAATATTGGCCCGCTCCAGCGCATCGCGCATAGCGAGTGCATTCATAACCGTTGCAAGCATCCCCATGTGGTCACCTGTGACTCGATCAAGGCCTGCAGCACTAAGCGCGGCGCCGCGAAAAAGGTTACCACCTCCGATCACCAATCCGACCTGGATGCCAATACCCACCAGTTGACCAATCTCAAGCGCGGTTCGATCAAGCACCTTGGGGTCAATACCAACTCCATCGAGGCCAAGCGCCTCACCACTTAACTTCAGCAATATGCGCTGGTACTTAGGGGTTGGTTTTTTCATCGGATGCGCTCACCGGCTAACTGAGTTGTTGTTGAACCTCTGCAGCGAAATCAACCTCTTCCTTCTCGATGCCTTCTCCCACCTCGAACCGTGAAAACCCACGGATGGCTGCGCCTTCTTGTTTAAGCAGCTTCGCCACCGTCGTATCGGGGTCCTTCACAAACCCTTGCTCGGTCAGGCTAATTTCGCTCAGAAATTTTTTAATTCGGCCCTCGACCATTTTCTCGACTATTTCAGGGGGTTTACCGCTTTCTGCGGCCTGCGCCGAGTAAATCTCTCTCTCTTTGGCAATGGTGCCCTCGTCCACTTGGTCTGGGGAGACAAACTGTGGGTTAGAGGCCGCGATATGCATCGCCAAATCCTTGCCTAGTGCCTCATCGCCACCTTCCTGAGAGACCAAAACACCGATTTTTGCGTTCGAGTGAATGTAGGCCGCCACCTGACCAGCAAATTTGGTAACGCGCCTCACGCTACAGTTTTCGCCAATTTTCTGGACCAGCGCTTCTCTTTCAGCCTCCAGTTCTCCTTCCATTAGACCGGCAACATCGGTACCGGGCTGTGCATGGGCAGCGCTCGCTATACGCTCTGCGAACGCCAAGAAATTTTCGTCCTTCGCTGCGAAGTCTGTTTCACAATTCACTTCGACCATCGTGCCGCCATTCTCATCCGACTTCACCACAATCGTGCCGTCCGCCGCAATTCGGCCGGCTTTTTTGGCCGCTTTCAAGCCACTGGATTTTCTGAGGCTATCAATCGCCTCTTCCATATTCCCATCTGCTTCAACTAGGGCTTTTTTGCAGTCCATCATCCCGAGCCCCGTAATTTCCCTGAGCTCCTTTACCATCGCTGCTGTTATCGCTGCCATTTTGGTTCCTTCTTATGTCGTAGTGACCCCCATTCAGTGTGGGCCATGCTCTGTTTTGTACCGGTTGAGAGAGGCGCACTGGGCGAGATAGATTGCTACCGATGGACCTCGCACAACGAATTGCAGCCACGCGATTCGCCAACGCTTTAAATCTCATTGGCTTGTTGAGAGCAGCGTCTAGTTGTGAGCTGCAATGAGGTCACCGACCTTCATCACAACGAGTGACCTGCTCTAGTATCCCGAACCTTCCCTCAAAGTCAGCGTCTACTCGGCCTTGTCATCCTCACTGACATCAGCCGCTGCAGCTATTTCTTCTGCTTCTGGCTCGGCAGTTTCAGACACGGGAGCGGCTTCAACATCAGCAGCGGCTTCAACATCGCTAGTCTCTACCTCAAGCGCCTCTTCTGCTTCCACTTCAACGAAATCGCTTTCAGTGATTGTATTAGCGCCTTGCTTAGCGGCCAGTATGACATCCGCAAAGGCTGCTGCGATGAGACGAATTGATCGAATCGCGTCATCATTCGCGGGGATGACAAAATCGATTCCATCCGGATCACTGTTGGTATCGACAAGCCCAATAACTGGGATTCCTAGTTTCCTCGCCTCGGTAACAGCAATCGACTCGTGATCAACATCAACGACCAGAATCACGTCTGGCAAGCCGCCCATTTCCTTAATGCCGCCAAGACTACTCTCAAGTTTCTCGAGCGTTCTTTGACGGGTGAGTGCCTCGTGTTTGGTCAGTTTGGCAAAGGTCCCGTCTGAGCTCTGTTCTTCGAGATCTCTCAAGCGACGAATCGATTGACGAATCGTTTTGTAATTAGTGAGCATCCCACCGAGCCAGCGCTTATCGACATATGGCATGCCGCAACGTTGCGCTTCTTCCCTGATGATCTTTCCTGCACTTCTTTTTGTTCCTACAAACAGTACTTTGTTTCGTTTATTAGCGATCTGCGAAACAAAATTTAGTGCAGATTCCAGGGCTGGAACTGTCTTTTCTAGGTTGATGATGTGGATGTCGTTTCTGGCCCCAAAGATGTAATCCCGCATTTTGGGATTCCAATACCGCTTCTGGTGACCAAAGTGTGCGCCTGCTTCCAACAGGTCGCGCATGCTGACCTGACTCATGTTTTATCCTTTTAGTCGGGTTAATCTTCCATACATCCCAGGCCACAACCCTAAGGCACCCATGTCCTGTGTCGATGCATGTGCTTATTTTTCAGTTTTTGTTCAAGCTTTTGTTTGCTCTCCCCCAGACCGCCGGAGAGACGTTTTTTCGCGACGATTCTCGGGATTTTGTTGACGGCCCCTCATCCTCGCGGCGCGTTTTATATCATAAATCGGCGTTTGACTCCACGACAATGCGCTGTGCTGCCTTGCTGCTGGTATACTCTTGACATCCCTTTTGAGTAATCAGCGTTGGTTAACATCAAAACACCCGAAGAGTTGGAAAAAATGCGCCAAGTCGGTGCGCTTGCTGCAGCCCAGCTCGAGATGATAGAGCCCTTCATTCGCCCTGGCGTGAGCACGGGGGAGCTAGACAGGATCTGTCACGATTACACTATCAACGAGCAGGATGCTGTACCGGCGCCTCTCAATTATCGAGGTTTTCCCAAATCAATCTGCACCTCTGTAAATCATGTGGTTTGCCACGGAATTCCCTCAGACGACAAAATTCTCAAAGATGGGGACATCATCAATGTCGATGTCACTCTCATCAAAGACGGTTTTCATGGGGACACTAGTAAAACCTTTATTGTGGGCAAACCCAGCGTAAGAGCGAGACGGCTCGTTGAGGTATGTCAAGAAAGCCTCTACCGAGGCATTCGGGCGGTCAAGCCAGGTGCCAGATTGGGCGACATCGGCTACGCGATCCAGTCATTTTCAGAAAAGCAACGATTTTCAGTGGTTCGGGAGTACTGCGGCCATGGTATCGGCCGGACCTTCCATGATGAGCCGCAGGTGTTGCATTACGGTCGACCCGGGACAGGACTCGAGCTGACACCGGGTATGACGTTCACAATTGAACCGATGTTGAATGCTGGCCGTCCGGCAGTAAGACTACTTCCAGACCAGTGGACGGTTGTGACTAAAGATCATCAGTTAACTGCCCAATGGGAACACACCATTGCCGTCACTGAGACTGGCTACGAAATATTGACGCTTCGAAATGACGACACCATCAGCCGATTGGGTTGAGCCGCCAGAATGGTTCGACCCATCAGCAGCGCTAGAAGCCAAAAACCCCATACCCCTTCTAAAGCATGCTATCGCCGAAGAGCGTAGCTGGATTGAACAACGCCTTCACGCGCGTGCGTCGATTGAATCGTTGATCCGTGAACATCTTCGATTCACTGATGCGCTCATCCAGACTTGTTGGCAGCGCTTCAGATGGGATGAGAATCTCAATAGCTGGCGCAAAACACGAATTAGCCTTGTGGCAGTTGGCGGCTATGGCCGAGGCGAGCTGATGCCCCACTCGGACATCGATCTGCTGCTGCTGTCTGAAAGAGACAACCTGCAAAAACACGCTGCGAACATTCAGTCGTTTACCACGTTGCTTTGGGATATTGGTCTTGAAATCGGACACAGCGTCCGCGGCGTCAAAGAGGCGTTTAGACAAGCCAAGGGTGACGTCACAATCATGACATCGATGCTGGATGCGCGACTGCTGTCGGGTTCGCCTATTCTCTTAGATCAACTGAATCAAATGCTTGACCGACGAAAGTCATGGCGCATTACGGAATTCTTCGATGCCAAAGTACATGAGCAAGACGAAAGACACGCCAAATCGAATCACACCGAGTACAGTCTTGAACCTAATATCAAGACGTCTCCAGGAGGGTTACGCGATATCCAAACCCTCCTTTGGATCGCAAGGCTCATGTACAAGACTGATGACCTTGAGACCTTGGTAACGCGAGGCTTCTTCGAACAACAAGAAGCTGACCAACTGGTGGAGGCCCAGCGCTTTTTTTGGCGAGTCAGATTCGCGCTCCACCTTGCGAGAGGCAAGGACGAAAACAGACTCCTCTTCGATCATCAGCGACTTCTCGCATCACTGCTTGGCTATGAAGACAAAGCGCAACTTGCTGTTGAGCAATTTATGCAGGACTACTATCGCTGCGCCTTGGCCGTCAGCAGCATTAATGAAGTGTCGCTGCAAGCGTTTGATGAAAAGGTCTTGTCGACCCACCGAAAAAAACGCACGACAGTTGGAGACATCAATGAGCGGTTTCAAATTATCGATGAGAAATTAGCAGTCAAAGCCAGCAATCTTTTTGAGCAACATCCCGAAGCCTTGCTTGAGATGTTCGTTATCTTGGGCGAATCGCCAACATTGAAAGGGATTCGTAGCAATACCATTCGGCTTGCTAAGACTCACGTTCATTTGATCAATGATTCGTTTAGGCAAAGCGAAACGGCCACGGGATTATTCATTCGCCTACTGGGTGTCGAACACCACCTCTTCTCTCAGTTAAGGCGAATGAACCGCCTTGGCATTCTTGGCGCCTACCTGCCTGAATTTGAGCGCGTCGTCGGCCAAATGCAGTTTGACCTCTTTCACATCTACACGGTTGACGCCCACACATTGCAGGTTGTCCGCAACATGCGTCGCTTTCGCTACAAAGATCAGCGACAGCAGTTTCCAATCGCCGCACACATACATGAGCGACTGCCGAGAGTTGAGCTACTTTACGTCGCTGGGTTTTTTCACGATCTTGCAAAGGGCATGGGGGGGGATCACTCCTCCATGGGCATAGGCATTGCGAAATCATTTTGTGAACGTCACCGCCTAGGCCTGTGGGAAACTAATCTCATTTGCTGGCTGGTCGAGCATCATCTTCTTATGTCGACGACAGCCCAGCGAAAAGACATCTTCGATCCCGACGTTGTTCGAGCGTTTGCCGAGCAGGTCGGCGATCAAGTCCGACTCGATTACCTTTACGCGCTGACGGTAGCAGACATCAACGCGACCAATCCCACCCTCTGGAATAGTTGGAAAGCCTCGCTAATGAGGCAGCTTTACATAGAAA
>CAJXDD010000064.1:0-12680 GCA_913052075.1 uncultured Gammaproteobacteria bacterium | reverse complement strand
GCGGAAATGGCAGACCTCTGGTTTCATTGCATGGTGCTCTTAGACCATGCAGACGTAGATTACGCTGACGTGCTATCCGAGCTTGAGCGGAGAGCAGGAACCTCAGGTCTCGATGAGAAAAGTGCTCGTAAAAGTGTGAGCGAATAGGAGAACGCCATGTCTTTTGGTATCACTGAACTGATGATCATTCTCGTTATCATTCTATTGGTGTTTGGAACAAAAAAACTGAAAAACATCGGTACCGATTTGGGCGGCGCCATCAAGGGGTTTAGGAGCGCTGTTACAGACGATACAACAACCGCAAAGACGGAGTCCCCGGAGGAGAAAGAGACAACTACCGAGTCTCCTTCCGTTGAGCAGAAATAGCGCCCAAGTCCCATGTTCGACATCGGATTTCCCGAACTCCTCCTCATTGGCGTCGTGACTTTGCTAGTGATTGGCCCTGATCAGTTGCCGAGCGCCATGCGGACCATCGCGTTATGGATAGGTCGATTCCGTAGAGGCTTCGCGGATATTCGTCGTGATATCGAGCAGGGCATTGGCGCCGACGAAATCCGCCAGCAGCTTCATAATGAAGCTATCCTCAAAGAAATAGAGCGCTCCAAGGCAGCCATTGCCCAAACCAATGCGGAAATTGATAGTCTTGCCCATGAGGCGAGCAGCGCCATGAAAGCGAGCCGTGCTGGTAGCAGCGCTAGCGGCAGTAGTGAATTACAAGCAACATCTCCCAATGAACGATCAATCCGCGAGCCCTAACTCCCCTGATTCGGACCCAGGGCAACCCTTGGTCGAACATCTCATCGAACTGCGAAGTCGATTGCTCCGAGGCATGATGGCCGTAGGTGTGCTTTTCCTTCCACTCTTTTACTTCGCCAACGATCTTTATATTTATCTATCGAGCCCTCTGCGCGCCTATCTTCCCGAAGGGACATCAATGATCGCCACTGAGGTGGCCTCGCCCTTTTTGACCCCATTTAAACTGTCACTGGTGTCGGCGATTTTTATTGCCATGCCTTATATCCTGCATCAGATTTGGGCTTTTATCGCGCCGGGCCTTTACTCAAACGAGAAGCGGGTCGCCTTCCCTTTACTTACATCAAGCATCCTTTTGTTCTATGCAGGTATCGCCTTCGCCTACTACGTGGTCTTTCCACTGGTGTTTGCTTTTTTCACAGGGGTCGCGCCCGAGGGCGTCACGATCATGACTGACATCAATCGTTACCTAGACTTTGTGCTCAAACTATTTTTTGCGTTTGGACTCGCCTTCGAGATACCAATTGCGACCATGCTACTCGTCTGGACAGGTGCAACCACACCACAGAGCCTTCGCAAAAAGCGTCCATTCGTTATTTTAGGATGCTTCATCGTCGGCATGCTGCTTACGCCACCAGACGTTGTCTCACAGATACTACTCGCCGTACCCATGTGGCTACTATTCGAAGCAGGCATCATCTTCTCCATTATTCTGACAGGAAAGAATGAAAACTCAGAAGCATCTGCTGACTGAAGGAATAACACCCTCCCCCGACTTGCGTGATTCTGCGGATGTAGATGTGTTTGCAGTTGTAGCGTACTTGTAGCTCTGTTCGTGGCTCGGATTGTGGCTGCACCATGTATCTAAGAAGCCATTCAGACCAGGCTACTTCGAATACTTATTAGATCGCCTCGAGCAGAAAGGTCACAGGCCCATCGTTGACGAGCTCGACTTGCATGTCGGCACCGAATCGTCCAGTTCGCACATCGACCACCTCGCTGGCGCGCGTAACGAAATACTCATACAAAGGCTCTGCGAGATCGGGTGCTTTAGCGGATGAAAACGAGGGCCGAAGCCCCTTTTTAGTCGAAGCCGAGAGGGTAAATTGAGACACCACCAACAGCTCTCCCGCGATATCTTGCACGCTTTGATTCATGTGCCCTGCGTGGTCAGCAAATACTCTGTAATTAACCACCTTGCTAGCCAATCGATCCGCTATCGACTCACTATCTCTAGCATCAATGCCAAGTAATACGAGTAAGCCAGCGCTGATTTCACCAACGACCTCGTGTTGAACCGACACCTTGGCTCTAGTAACCCGCTGTATCAGCGCCTTCATCGAAACGGACCCACCATCACAGGTGCTCGGCTAACATCTTGCGTCTGCTGATCAAAAAGTTTGACATCCAGGTAGTGCGAGAGCATCTAGGCGTCTTTTCCCTTGGCGCGATTCGCGCGTTTTCTCTCATTTTCCGTGAGTAGTTTTTTTCGCAAACGAATATGGTTGGGCGTAATTTCGACTAATTCATCATCATCCAAAAACTCAATCGCCTGCTCGAGCGTAAATTGCACAGGTGGTGTCAACACGATGTTTTCATCGCTGCCGGCCGCCCTAATATTGGTTAGCTGCTTACCCTTTGTTGGATTAACCGGCAGATCATTCCCTCTTGAGTGCAGCCCAATGATCATGCCCTCGTAAACTTCTTCATTCGGATTAATAAAGAGGCGACCTCGCGGTTGAAGGTTGTAAAGACTAAATGCCAAACTTTTACCAGAGACCATCGATACCAGCACACCATTATGTCTTGCGCTCAGCTCTTCGTTGATCTTTGGTCCATAGTGATCAAAAACGCTGGCCATCAAGCCCGTCCCAGAAGTGAGTGTTAGGAACTCTCCTCTAAATCCAATCAGTCCGCGAGTGGGAATGATAAAGTCCAAACGAACTCTGCCATTGTGATCAGGCTGCATATTATTTAGCACCCCTCGCCTCTCACCGATTTTTTCCATCAGCGCGCCCTGGTGCGCCTGTTCAATATCGAGACTGAGCTGCTCGAAAGGTTCATGCACCTCGCCGGCCACCTCTTTCGTAATAACCTCGGGGCGCGATACCCCAAGCTCGTACCCCTCGCGGCGCATGGTCTCGATGAGCACAGCCAAATGCAATTCCCCTCGCCCTGAGACGATGAACTTATCAGGAGAATCTCCATCAGCTACCCGCAGGGCCACGTTGTACTGGAGCTCTCGGTCTAGCCGGTCACGGATGTTACGGCTGGTAATAAACTTGCCGTCCCGACCTGCGAAAGGAGACGTGTTAACCTGGAAAGTCATTGAGATCGTGGGTTCGTCGACCTTAAGCGCCGGTAACGCTTCAGCTGCTTCAGGTTCGCAGATCGTATCTGAGATAGATAAACCCTCGATACCAGATACGCTCACGATGTCACCGGCAAACGCCTCCTCCTGCTCCACCCGCTGAAGCCCCGAAAAACCCATTACTTGTAGGACCTTAGCTCGACGAATTTCTCCCACCCGGTCGACGACGGAGACCGGCATTCCCCGATGCACTCGACCCCGCTTGATGCGACCGAGCCCGATGAGGCCAACGTAACTATTGTAATCCAGCGCACTAATCTGCATTTGCAGCGGTCCTTCTACCTGCACATCGGGTTCCGAGACGTGACCAACGATTAAATCGAGCAGAAACGACAGATCATCGCCGAGCTCATCAACGGTAGGACCCGCTCGACCTTCGATCGCCGATCCAACAACCACCGGGAAATCAAGTTGTTCCTCTGTCGCGCCCAGCTGATCAAAGAGTTCAAATACCTCGTTAACAACCCAATCGGGTCGCGCGCCATCACGATCAACTTTGTTCACCATCAAGATGGGGTTCAGCCGGTTTTCGAACGCTTTTTGGGTAACAAAACGAGTCTGGGGCATGGGACCTTCGACCGCATCGACCAGTAACAACACAGAATCGACCATGGAAAGAATTCGCTCGACCTCGCCACCAAAGTCTGCGTGTCCTGGAGTATCGACGATATTAATGCGCACACCCTTCCAATCAAGCGCCGTGTTCTTTGCAAGAATTGTGATGCCTCGCTCACGCTCCAATTCGTTGGAGTCCATTAAGCGTTCGGTCTCGTCCTCACCTCGAGCAAGAACGCCGGACTGGGCGAGCAATTTATCAATCAAGGTGGTTTTACCATGGTCAACGTGCGCGATAATCGCGATATTTCGTAATGGTACCGACATAGTTAAAACACTCGAATGATAGGCGCGTCCCCAAGACGGCGCGCATTATACTGAAAGCCCACCGGAAAAGGAGCGCTACGAAACGGCAATACCGGACAGATCACTATGCTTTAGGCGAAAGTAGAACCTTTCGCTTCATCTCCTACAGTCCTAGCCGAATCATTCAAGCCCAAGGTTAGTTAAGCCTGCGGGATGCCTCTTTAAAAAAGCGACGCACCGAAATCGCTCACGCCATACACTAGGCCTTTGCTAATGCTCTAAATTAGTGCTTTAAAGTTAAAATATGCGCTATTTTGGTGCTATAACTTAGATCCTTAGACCTGCTCTGTCTCTAAAAAATGTTAAGCAACTGATATTTCGAGAGTTTTTACTTAGACTTGGTCTGGCATATTAGTTGCTGTCCTCTTTATGCTGAATTGCCAGCGCGTTCGACTGCCAGAATTCTCTTTGCTCTGGGCAGAGGTTGAATGGTATCGGCCATACACGCGTCATGGCCCAAAGTAATTACCTAACCGTGGGATCGGCGATGACGCGACCCGCCCACCGTATTGGAGGAAGACACACAATATGAAAGCAAAGCTTGAATACTTATGGCTGGATGGGTACATGCCCACCCAAAGTCTACGCAGTAAAACAATGGTTCGCGAAAATTTCTCAGGTGACCTGGCTGACTGCCCCATGTGGGTCTTTGACGGCAGTTCCACGGAACAAGCAGACGGTGGTAGTTCTGATTGCCTGTTGAAGCCGGTCGCGATCTATCCAGACCCTGATCGAAACAATGGCTACCTGGTGATGTGCGAGGTGATGAATGCCGACGGGTCGCCTCACGTTTCAAACGGCCGCTCGACCATCGATGACGATGACGCAGACTTCTGGTTCGGATTCGAACAAGAATACTTCTTGTGGGACCCACAGACTGACTTGCCGCCAGGATTTCCAGAAGGCGGTTACCCTCGGCCACAAGGGCCCTACTACTGTAGCGTTGGCGCTAAAAATGCCTATGGTCGGGACTGCGTAGAAGAGCATTTAGACCTTTGTTTGGAAGCGGGTTTGAACGTAGAAGGCATCAACGCCGAGGTCGCTGCCGGGCAGTGGGAATTTCAAATATTCGCCAAAGGCGCCCACAGTGCTGGCGACCAAATCTGGATCGCTCGTTACCTTCTAGAACGAACTGCGGAAAAGTACGGTTTTGCGATCAACTACCATCCCAAACCGCTGGGCGACACCGACTGGAACGGTTCAGGTATGCACGCTAACTTCTCAAACGGCGCTATGCGCGATGAAGGAGACGAATCAATTTTCACAAAGATTTGCGAGAATTTTGGTAAGAACATTGAGCGTCACATGAGTGTCTACGGCGCTCACAACGAAGAACGATTGACCGGCAAGCACGAAACACAGTCCATCGACCAATTCTCTTACGGCGTTTCAGATCGTGGAGCGAGCATTCGTATCCCGGTGTCTACGGTCGTTGATGGTTGGAAAGGTCGACTTGAAGACAGAAGGACCGCATCCAATGCAGATCCTTACAAAGTGTCGGCAGCTATCATCCAAACAACGAAAGAGGCGCTCGCTTAATCTCAAGCCTTCTTGGCTTAGCATTGGCAAAGCGAAAAAGGGAGGCATACGCCTCCCTTTTTTTATTTCCCTTTCTCCGCCTGTAAAGTGGTAAACGATTGGACCTTCGTCATCTTTCGAACGCTTTGACGCTCTCTACCTAATAGATTAGCGCTAGCCATTGACTCGGATTGGAACCAATCATTAGCGCTTTGCCTCCATAATGAAGCCAAGAATAGGATGTGTAGCAAGCTGTTTGCAGCGGCTCACGCCTGAACGTGGGGGTTTTTCATACGATGCATCGAGAGGGCAGCATTGATTAGAATTGGTCCTCACCCATAGCAACAAAACCGCCATTGTTGGTGGCTGAACTACAGGCTTTCTCGATGTACGAAGGTATTTACCACAGCGAGCTTAGTAGTGCGCACCATAATGGTGCGGTAATATAGCCCAAGGATCGCTTAACCCCCGTTTCACAGGGATACGAAGGGGTTAGCTCGATCTCGAATTGGTGCGGATTTTGCTGCTTTCTAGTAATGAACTTTCACGCGATATCCGATACTAACGCGACAACCTCACCTGGGTCTGAGCCTGTGCAACAAGTGGTAATTAATAGCTTGAATACTGCTATCGTGCTCTTGAATCATGAGCTGGAGGTCATACTCATTAATCAGGCTGCCGAAAGCCTGCTCGACCTATCCGAAAAACAGGTACTTGGGCAAAAGCTTCCATCCAAACTTCCTGGCTGGAAAGACATCGAGTCTCTGCTGTACGAGTCTCTCCAAACGGACCAGATCTACACCAAAAGACAGAACCAAATCCACCTTGCGGGATCGAGTAGCGTTACCGTTGACTTCACGATCACGCCAATCTCAGATAACGAGTGGCCGAGGCTGCTTATCGAGCTCACTCCCATCGACCGCTATTTACGAATCGACCGAGATGCCCTTACTCGCGAACAACAGGCTGCGACTAGGCAAATCATGCGTGGGGTGGCACACGAGATCAAAAACCCTCTGGGGGGAATACGAGGCTCGGCGCAACTCCTTGCCGCAGAACTACCTGATCCAAGTCTCAATGAATACACCGAGATCATCATCGAGGAAACCGATCGACTAAAAACACTGGTTGACCGCATGCTTGGCCCCAACACCCCCTCAACAATGGCGCCAGGAAACATCCACGAGATCCTGGAAAAAGTGCGGCGCCTCATTGAGCTTGAGGTGGACTATCCGCTTGAAGTCACCCGAGATTACGACCCGAGCATTCCCGTGCTGCTCATCGACGGCGACCTGATGTTCCAAGCCATTCTCAATATTCTGCGCAATGCTATGCAGGCGATGGACAATAGAGATAACGCGCGGATGGTGCTGAAGACGAGGACAGAACGCCAGTTCACCATCGCTGGGCTTCGGCACAGAAACGTATTGCGAATCCAAATCATCGATAACGGACCCGGTATACCTGCCCATCTGAAAGACCATCTTTTCCTTCCCATGATATCGGGACGCCCGTCAGGAACAGGGTTAGGACTCAGCCTGGCGCATACGATCATCCATCAACATAGAGGTGTCATCGAGCTCAATTCGGAGCCAGGACACACTGAATTCACCATCATTATTCCCTTGGAGATAGCCAAGTCATGAGTACGGCCAATCGCGTTTGGGTTGCGGACGACGAAAAATCGATACGATGGGTGCTAGACAAAGCACTGTCAAAAGAGGGGATCAGCGTAACCTGCTTTGAATCTGCTGAGGCTCTATTAACGGAGATAGATTCAGGCCAACCCGATGTCGTTGTCAGCGATATTCGCATGGGCGGTATGGACGGGCTTGCGCTTCTATCGCGACTAAGGGAGCAACACCCCGACGTTCCTGTCATCGTTATGACGGCCCACTCCGATCTCGATAGTGCGGTTGCCTCAATCCAAGGCGGCGCCTTCGAATACATACCAAAACCGTTTGAGGTGGATGAGGCAGTATCTATCGTTAAACGTGCGCTCATCGAACACACCAGAGCAACGTCAGACCCGGCAGCACCATCGCAGCAACAGCCAGCTGAAATCATCGGTAAGGCGCCGGCGATGCAAGAGGTTTTCAGAGCCATCGGCCGCCTTTCCAAGTCCAACGTCACCGTCTTAATCAATGGTCAATCCGGCACGGGTAAAGAACTCGTTGCCAATGCATTACATCGTCATAGCATGAGAAAAGACGGACCCTTTGTTGCGCTCAATATGGCTGCGATTCCCCAGGACTTGATCGAGTCTGAGCTATTCGGCCACGAAAAGGGTGCCTTTACTGGGGCCAACCAAGCGCGAGTCGGGCGCTTTGAACAAGCTCGAGGAGGCACGCTTTTCCTTGATGAAATTGGCGACATGCCTGCGGAGGCCCAAACCAGGCTCCTGCGTGTGCTCTCTGATGGGAAATACTACCGCGTGGGTGGCCATGAGCCGCTAGAGGCAGATGTGAGGATAATTGCGGCCACTCACCAAAACCTCGAAACCCTAGTAAGCGACAATCGCTTTAGGGAAGACCTTTTTCATCGCCTCAACGTGATCAGGATTCACCTACCTAATCTATATGATCGCAGCGAGGATATTCCAATGCTGCTAGAGCATTTCCTTGCTGAGGCGGCCCGTGAACTAGGGGAAGAGATGAAGGTGATTCCCGAGGATACGATGAATTTCCTCGTCAGCCTTCCCTGGCAGGGGAATGTACGTCAGTTAGAAAATTTTTCTCGCTGGATCACGGTCATGGCAACTGGACGAGAGGTATTGCTCGATGACTTACCGCTCGAATTACGCTCGAACTCAGAGCAACCCGAGCAATCGGATCAACTTTGGGATCGACAGCTGAGAAAATGGGCGCAGGCAAAACTGAAGTCTCGAACATTTTCAGGTGACGGATTACTTGCAGAGGCCCAACCCCTTTTTGAGCGAATCATGATCGAAGCAGCGCTTGACGAGACTGCCGGGCGCAAAAGGGATGCCTCTTTACTACTCGGCTGGGGCCGGAACACACTGACACGGAAGATGCAAGAATTGGGGATGGATCAGGGAAATGCCAGCGAAGGCTAAATCCTGACTAGGACTTCCTATGTTCTCAATTGCGCTGTTTGAACCCGAAATTCCACCCAATACTGGCAACATCATTAGACTTTGCGCCAACTTTGGCGTACCGCTACACCTTATCGAACCCCTCGGCTTTTCGATGGATGAAAAGCTGCTTCGTCGAGCGGCCCTGGACTATCAAGAGTACGCAGCCGTTCAGATTCATCGAGATTTTAGCGCAGCCGTTAGCGCCATTAACCCCTCTCGGGTCATCGGCATATCAACGAAAGGGACTGCTCGATTGGATTCTTTCAGTTTTCAAACGAATGATCTACTCGTTTTCGGACCAGAAACCCGTGGCATCCCCGAACCATTACTGTTTTCGAATGCGTTTGACGACGTTATGCGTATCCCAATGCAGCCGGGTAGTCGGTCTCTCAACCTCTCCAACGCGGTAGCTATTGTTGCTTTTCAGGCGTGGCGACAATTTGGGTGCGAGGGCACAATCTAATGACCTTCCCTGTCAATATTACCAGTGCAATACTCATAAAAAGCGCTATCAGAGCACGCTATTTTTGATTAATCGAAAGACTACCAATAGTGAGCGCGGCTTAAATCCAGCCCAACAATCCCTGGTCGCGCTCTACTGTACCGAAGCGTCCTGACGCTCCCGCGCGAGCTTGGCTTGCTCGTATAGCGCATCGAAATTGACAGGTGCGAGCATCAGCGGAGGGAAAGTGCCCTTCGTAATCAGACTGTCAATATTTTCCCGGGCGTACGGAAATAAAATGCTAGGGCACAGACTGGCGAGAGTTTGCTCAGTCATTTCGCCCTCAAGTCCTGCGATCTCAAAAATTCCTGCCTGCTGCACCTCAGCAAGATAGAGAGTTCGCTCATCCTCTGCCTTGGCTGTGATGGTCAACGTCAGCACCACCTCCCAAAGCCCGTCTTCCAGCGATTGGTTCTTAGTGTTGAGATCAAGGTTTACTGAGGGCTTTCCTTGGATCCTAAACGTTTCGGGCGCGCCTGGTGATTCAAACGAGATGTCTTTGACGTAAACCCTTTGAATAGCGAATTTCGGTTGCTGACTGTCTGCTTCACTCATGGTTGTTCCCCTGTATTAGTGAATCTAATTCGCCGTTTGCCTCTAGCGCAAACAACTCATCACAACCGCCCACATGCTGCTGATTGATCCAAATCTGTGGGACGGTGTGTCGCCCAGATAAACACTCCATTTCAGTTCTGCGAATCGGATCACCATCAACAGGAATCTCGTCAAAGGCTTGAGATTTATGTTCAAGCAGCATTTTTGCGCGGATGCAAAAAGGGCAAAACCGGGTGGTATATATTGTAACTTCAGCCATTTCCTATCCCTTGACCACTGGAAGGTTAGCTCCCGTCCATTCGGTCATCCCACCAGACAATCGCCTGACATCTTGGAACCCACCTTTAATCAGCTGGCTTCCTGCAGCACTCGAGTGCTGCCCAATCTTGCAAATTAAAATCACCGGCTTATCCCGATATTTTTGGAGCTCTTCTATTCGCTGAGATAGTGTCGAGTAAGGGACGTTGATCGCACCAGTGATATGTCCACGAGAAAATTCATTACGATCTCTCAGGTCGACCAACACCGCAGACTCATGGTTGGTCATCCTTACAAGTTCTTGAGTAGTGACGCTCTGCCCACCCTTTCGCCTTTCCGTCACAATGAGCGCGACGAGAAAAATCAAGAACGCAGACACCAAAATCGGGTGATTGCCAATAAAGTCAAAGAAGCGATCCATGGGAGCTACTCACCGAAAAGGTGCGATTATACACGCATGAGTGGCTAGCTCCGCACGAACAAATTCGCGTTTTATTTCATGCCTGCCGAGAACGCGCTAAAATAAGCCTTTTGGTTTGAGTGCCTTATGAATCAAAAGCAAGCCACCACCCTCATCATTCTTGATGGCTTCGGACACCGAGAAGAGACCGAGAATAACGCGATCGCGTTAGCCCACACGCCCCACATTGACCGCCTACGGAAAGGGCCCTCGGGACTTATCTCGGGTTCAGGAGTAGACGTCGGATTGCCGGCAGGACAAATGGGTAACTCTGAGGTTGGTCACATGAATCTCGGCGCGGGACGCGTGGTCCACCAGGATTTCACCAGGATCAACCAGGCCATTGCAGATGGGAAAATCAATCAGAACAATGCATTGCTGGCAGCCATCAACGCAACAGATAACGCCGTTCACATTTTGGGCATGCTGTCAGATGGGGGGGTGCACAGTCATCAGGACCAGTTGTTCGCGCTGATCGATCTCGCCGATCAACAAAATGCTTTGCGCATCGTGGTCCACGCCTTTTTAGACGGACGCGATGTGCCACCGCAATCGGCAGCAGAATCACTTAAGGCACTGAGCGATCACATCGGAGCTCGCGATCATATAAGGCTTGGCTCAGTGTGCGGTCGTTTCTACGCAATGGACCGAGACCAGCGCTGGGATCGCGTACAAAAAGCCTACAAGTTACTCACCGAAGGCAAGGCTTCGTTCCGGTATCCGGATGGACTGACGGCGCTGGAGGCTGCTTACGACCGAGGCGAAACCGATGAATTCGTGGAACCGACAATCATAGTTGGATCTTCCGAGAGCCCAGCCATTAAGTCAGGCGATAGTGTTATTTTTGCAAACTTTCGTGCCGACCGAGCACGCGAAATCACTCAAGCGATTGCCCTTGATGCATTCGATGGGTTCGAGCGGGAAAGCCGTCCTCGGCTCGCTCAGTTCATATGCTTAACGGAGTATTCCAAGCAGTTTGGCCTACCGGTGGCGTTCCCTCCCGAGCGACCCAGGAACGGTTTAGGCGAGTACCTTGCTAGCAACGAGAAAACTCAGCTCAGAATTGCTGAAACTGAAAAATACGCGCACGTGACATTTTTCTTTTCATGCGGTGAGGAGAACCCATTTCCCGGCGAGGATCGCAAGCTTATCCCTTCGCCGGATGTCAAAACCTACGACATGCAACCATCAATGAGCGCACCCGAAGTAACGAGACAACTTATAAGTGCCATACGATCAGGCCAATATGATCTCATTGTTTGTAATTACGCCAACGGCGATATGGTCGGGCACACCGGCAACCTTGAGGCTGCGATCGAGGCCGTTGAATGCCTTGATCAGTGTATCGGCGAAGTCGTTCAAGCGATTCAAGATTCAAAAGGGCAAGCGCTGATCACCGCTGATCATGGGAACTGTGAATCCATGCTCGATATGGACAGCGGACAACCACACACTGCTCACACTTCCGAGTTGGTGCCCTTATTCTATGTGGGGGATCAAGACGTCATGATTCGAGAAGGCGGCGTGCTGAGTGATATTGCGCCTACGCTACTCCACTTGATGGATCTTAGTTCACCCGCAGAAATGACCGGCCAAAATTTACTCGCGCCCGCGTCAACCGTGCACGCAGCGTCCTAGCGCCTGACCGTAATGCGGCCACTTATTGCTTGGTTGTGTCTCAACCTTGGTCTCGTCGGCTCACTGATCGCCTCTGAAGAGACTGATGTAGAAAACGAACTATCTGCGCTTCGGGAAACACTAAAGAACATCGAGACGACTTGGCGCGCTTCTCGGTCCGCGCTCACCGAAACAGAGCAGGCTCTTTCCAGAGCCGATGCGGCGGTTTCTCGCCAAGTCACCGAACTCCGCACGACCGAGCAACAAGAAGCTGAGACTCAAACTCAAATCGACTTATTGATGGACCATAAAAGTGAATTGATACGGAAGCGGGATGAGGAGCTGCTTCAAGTCAAACAACACATTCGCGCGGCTGCGCGCATGGGCGCCACCAGCCCACTTAAAGTCATGCTCAATCAAGAAGACCCTAACAGCGTTGCGCGCGTTGCGCGCTACTTTGGGTACTTTGCTGAGGCACGACTAGCTTCAACGCGCGCGCTCGAGGCGACGCTCGCTGAACTCGCTGACAGCGAGGTTCGATTACGGGAGGAAACCGAAGCTCTGGCAGAGCAAAGGGAGATTGCTCGAGCCCAACGAGACGCACTACAAGGACAACGCGCTGATGCTA
>CAJXDD010000063.1:0-12757 GCA_913052075.1 uncultured Gammaproteobacteria bacterium | reverse complement strand
CCCTGAAGCCATGCGTTCTCTTTCGCTTCAAAACGCTGGGTTGAAATGTTCTTTTCATTGCAGTCTCTCAACTCATACATGACTCATCGGACGCGCGATTCTAAAGATTCACTACACCGAGGTCAATGGCGAACTGTGTGATGAGAAGTAACGCCAGGAAAGCGTGTTTGGCACCATTAGCGTTAGTGGGACCTCGCGATCATAAGGAACACACCAAGCCCTCAGTGCTCCGTAACAGCTGTTAGACCCACTCCATTCTGCCTGGGCTAAGTAGTGAATCACTGCAGTATTCAAGTGCGAGTTAGTTGAGTGATCTTAAAACGCATGCGCGCTAAGAACTGGTGTTCATAGGCATGCTTTGGTGAAACCATTGACCTCTGCTTCGTTACTTTCGGTGATTAATAATTAAATAGATAGATATATAAAGCTTGTTGTTATTGTTTTTATTAAGAGAGGGAGTCACGTGGAAAAGGATTTTTTTATGAGTGAATTCAATGGAATAGCTATCTCTAAAGTCGGTGGAGAGCTTGTGAGTTATTTCTGAGTTTTCTGTAAAAAAAGGTTGTCTGAATTGTGGGTGTTTGGAACTTTAGATCCTTGATGCTAGGAAAGCTTAATCCAGCCACAAGGTATCCCCAAGTTATCCACAAGATATTTGGTAACTCATTGATCCTTGAACATTTTTTTACTGAAATTTAGAAAAATACCTAGTCAAGTTCTGGTGTTTATAGGTAGTATGCTGGCATGGCGTAGCAGAGCAATTTTTCCTCCAAGCCACAGAACTTTGGTTCTATTCAATGAACATTGAAAGGGATGAGAGGTGGTTTGCGGTTGCAATTACTAAACGCGAAGTACAAACCTTAAACAGATGTGGTGATAGTGTGGCAGAGGGAATGGGGCTTGAAGTAAAAGATTGGACGACCTGCCTTGAAACCTTGGCGCTCGATCTTTCCCAAGAGCAATATAATACTTGGATTCGACCTCTTCAGGCCGATCAATTATCGGACGGTTCACTCGTTCTCTATGCCCCCAATAAGTTTATTAAAGACCAGGTTGCCAAAGAGTTTTTGACCAAGATACGTCGTCATTTCGAGGGGTTAACGGGAAGCACGGTGCAAATTCGTGTTGGTGCGGCGCCTTCAACGGGGACGGTAATGAGCCCTACTGAACAAAGGAAAGACCCATCCGTTAATATTTTTCAAGAACGAGAGCGTTTCTATCCGCTTCTAGAGCTTAATAAGGCCTTCACCTTTGACACGTTTGTGGGTGGTCAATCTAATGAAATGGCAAGGGCCGCAGCCGTTCAAGTCGCTGAAAATGTAGGCGTGTCCTCCTACAACCCGTTGCTTCTGTATGGTGGAGTAGGTCTCGGCAAAACTCATCTTATGCACGCAGTGGGCAACGCAATTGTCGACCGGCATCCTCATCTAAAGGTTGCGTACATGTACTCTCAGCGATTTATGGAGGATATGGTCAGAGCCATTGAGCGAGGAAGTATGGGCGAGTTCACCCAGTATTACCGCGGTGTGGATGTCTTGCTCATGGACGACATCCAGTTCTTGGCGAAAGGAAGCAAGTCCCAAGAAGAATTTTTCCATGTTTTCAATAGGTTACAAGAGGACGGTCGTCAAATCGTGCTTACGTGCGATCGCTATCCTAAGGAAATACAGGGTCTTGAGGAACGGCTAGAGAGTCGATTTGTCTGGGGAATGACGGCGGCTGTGGAACCCCCAGAGCTTGAAACGAGAGTGGCGATTCTGCTCAAAAAAGCAGAGCAAGAAGGCTTGTTACTAAATCCCGATGTTGCGTTCTTTATTGCTGAAAAGGTTCGATCTAATGTGAGAGAGCTTGAGGGAGCGTTGAGGCGCGTCATCGCGAATGCTCAGTTCACCGGTCGAGAAATTACAATCGAGCAGACGAAGCACTCGCTAAGAGATCTGATCGCGATTCAGGCTCGTCAAATTAGTGTCGAAAACATTCAAAAGTCGGTCGCCGATTATTTCAAGATTAGGATGGCTGACTTGCTCAGCAAGAAACGTAATCGATCTTTGGCGAGGCCTAGGCAAATCGCGATGGCTTTGTCTAAAGAGCTAACGCACCACAGTCTGCCAGAGATAGGCGATGCTTTTGGTGGCCGAGATCATACGACTGTCCTTCATGCTTGTCGGAAAGTCAGCGAACTACGAGAGCTTAGCAACGAGGTACGAGATGATTACCGAACGCTCAGAAGAATGCTCACAAGCTAGTAGGCAGACAGGAGCCATATAAAGCGCAGGCTCACAAAAGGAAGTCCAGATGAAGTTTGATGTCGAGAAAAGCGCGCTTATTGAACCATTACAGCGAGTTGTTAACGTCCTTGAGCGTCGACAAACCCTACCTATCTTGTCTCATGTGCTTATTGAATGCAGTGAGTCGGGAATTGTGTTGGTTGGAACAGACCAAGAGATTGAGCTGTCTGCTCGAATACCCATCGATAACGTCGTTGTTTCTGGCGTTGGCGCTATCACCGTACCGGGGCGCAAATTGCTCGATATCGTGCGCCACTTACCCGAGGGCGTGGTGATTAGCTGCGAGGCAGAGGCAGACCGATTTATATTGCGAAGCCAGCGATTTGAGTCGCAGCTAACAACGCTGCCGGCGAGTGAATTTCCCTGGATTGATCTTGCCGTGATAGCGGACGACCCCATTAAATCGAGCGGCAAGGCACTTAAGACTCTGTTGTCCAAGACGATGTTTGCAATGGCTCAGCAGGATGTTCGTTATTTTTTCAATGGTATGTTGTTCGAGTTTGAAGCTGGCCTATTACGTTGCGTTGCGACCAATGGCCAGCGCCTCGCGATATCGGAAACCTCGCTTGAAGGGTCGACAGCTGGCGCGCGCCCTATACTGCCTAGGAAAGGAGTGATAGAGCTCGCACGTCTGCTCGATAGCGATGCTGAGGAGGTTAGGCTTCAGTTCACCGATCAGCATGTGCAAGCCGAGTTTGGACTTGACCGGTTTGTGAGCAAGCTAATTGACGCAGAATATCCTGATTACACGAAAGCGATCCCCGCCTCTAGTGATCAGTCATTTTCCTGCTCTAGAAACGATTTAAAAGATGCACTGGTTCGCACAGCTGTGCTATCCAACGAGGTGTATAAGAATGTACGGCTCTCTCTGTCCGCAGGCCAGCTGGAGATCTTTACCAATAATCCTCAGCAGGAGCAGGCTATAGAGCAAATCTCGGTCGATTACACCAAAGAGCCGTTAGAGATTGGGTTTAATATCCACTTCCTAATAGAGGCGCTGTCGGTGATGTCCGGGGACTCGGTGAGGGTTGAGTTATCAAGCCCCAGCAGCCCATGTAAGTTAGAAGATCCAGATGATTCAAGCGCACGATTTATTATAAGCCCGATGGTTTTATGATAGTGACCACTCACTTACCGACAATCAATGGCCGCTCGAGCGGACACTTTGCTCACGCAATTTAGGAAAGACCCATGAAATTCTCTGTTAGCCGAGATAACATTTTAAAGCCGCTTCAACAGGTCGGCGGGGTGGTCGAGCGAAGACAAACGCTCCCGATACTGTCGAATATCTTACTTGTGTTGGAGGGGTCCAAACTCTCGATGACAGGTACCGATTTAGAGGTGGAAATGGTGGCCAGCATCAATGTAGCGGCAGACTTGCCAGGCTCTCTCACGGTGCCCGCTAGGAAGCTTGTAGATATCATTCGTGAGCTACCAGAGCAGGCCGAGATCAATTTTACCCAGAAGGGCGAGCGACTTGAGGTCCGGTCTGGTCGGTTTAAGTCAAATTTGTCGACTTTACCGTCGACTGATTTTCCCGCTGTGGAATCTGACACATTGAGTCCCCCCGTCTCTATGGGCGCTGAAACGCTTAAGTCATTACTCGACCTAACCGCATTTGCCATGGCCCAGCAGGACGTCAGGTATTTCTTAAATGGGATGTTGCTCGAGGAAAGCGAGGGGCAGCTAAGATCAGTAGCGACAGACGGTCATCGTTTGGCGCTTAATCAAGTCGCGCTCAGTGCGCAGAGGGACGATGGCATTGGTCAGGTCATAGTGCCGAGAAAGGGTGTTATCGAGATGCAGCGACTGCTATCGGATAGTCCCGATGATGTAGAGGTATCGGTCAGCAGTAGCCATTTGTGCCTGTCCTCGGGCCCCTTTGTTTTGACAACCAAGCTTGTGGATGGTCGCTTTCCAGACTACCAGAGGGTTATTCCAAAAGACGGTGACAAAATTATTCTTGCTGATAAGTTGGAGCTCAAGCGAGCGCTCAATAGGACGTCGATTTTGTCGAACGAAAAGTTCCGCGGAGTGCGTGTTCAGTTCAAGTCCGGGTTGATCGAGATATCTACCAACAATCCAGAGCAGGAAGATGCTGAGGAATCGCTGCCAGTTGAGTACGACGGCCCCGAATTAGAGATTGGATTTAATGTTGGGTATCTGCAGGATGTCCTTAATGTCGTTCGTGGCAGCCAGGTCAAACTAACAGTGAACGACGCAAATAGTAGCGCCTTGATTGAAGATCCAGAGGCTGAGCAAGCGCTCTATGTCATTATGCCTATGAAACTTTAGGCGCCCCATCACTGCTGTTCAAAAAAGACTAGCTTTGTCAGCGTTAGTTGCTGGGATGCAAATAGTCAACTTAAACTTTTTGTCTGGCCAAATAACGAAAACCTTGCGCAATACTGAATACATCGGCTTTTACGAGCCGTTCAGCAGTAAGCAACAGAGGGAGAGCAAGGTTCTGTGAGCTTATCTCGCCTTGAAGTAACGCAATTCAGAAACCTCGAGCCAGCGATCGTTGACTTTCCTGGGCAAGTAACAGGGGTTTTTGGAGCCAATGGTTCTGGAAAAACTAGTCTTCTTGAGGCTATTTATTGTCTTAGTACGGGGCGATCTTTTCGTGTTGGCCAGCCAAGCTCAATGATTCAGCATGGAAAGGAGTCTCTTCTGGTGCGGGGCCGGTTATCGTCTGGTGAGTGGTTGGCGTTAGAGCGCGGCACAACACAGGCTATTCGAGCAAGAATTAACCAAGAGGTAGTGACCCAAACTTCATCACTCGCAGAGGCGCTACCTGTGGAGGTGATGGATCCAACTACCATCGAGCTGCTGCTGGGTGAACCCGAGCGCCGTCGTCGATTGATCAACTGGGGATTGTTTCACGTGAAACCAGCGTTCAGATTGGCCTGGCAACAGGCGAGTCGAGCGCTCAAGCAAAGAAACGCCTGTTTGCGCGTCCCAGGGTCAGGGAGCTCCAGGGAATGGCTAGAGGTCTACGCCCGACACGGGGAAGCTATCCATGAGCTTCGAGCGCAGCATGTCAAGGACTTGGCTCGCTCTTTCGCGGCTTGGCTCGAGCTTTTTGATTGGCCTAATGAAGTGACGCTCGATTACCGCAAAGGCTGGGCTTCTGAGCGCACGTTGAAAGAAGCGCTATTAGAGAGCGAGGAATCAGACAAGGAGCGTGGGTTTACCCAAAGGGGTGTCCATAGGGCAGATCTTGTTGTAAGGGTCGGCCGACACCCTGCGTCGTTGGTTTCAAGCCGTGGCGAGGTAAAGATGTTAGCGTGGCTGCTGAAGTTGGCGCAGCTCGGCTTGTTGCCTGGCGAAGTACAGAATCAGACGGTCCTCTTGCTGGATGACTTTTCATCCGAATTGGACGAGAAAAATGGCCGGAGACTCGCGGAAAACCTAATGACGCTGCCTTTTCAAATCATTTTAACGAGTGCATCGCTAGAGGCAGCGAATACGCATTGGGGAGGGCATTTAGCGCGGGTGTTTCACGTGAAACAGGGTATAATCGTTGAGACGGGAGGGTGATCCTATGACAGACGAAAGAACCTATGACTCTAATAGCATCAAAGTGCTAAAGGGGTTAGAGGCTGTTCGAAAGCGACCAGGAATGTACATCGGCGATACCGACGACGGGACAGGCCTCCACCATATGGTCCAAGAATTAGTCGATAATTCGATAGACGAGGCGCTAGAAGGCCATTGTTCTGAGATCCATGTGATTGTTCATATGGATCAGTCTGTTACGGTTTCAGATAACGGACGAGGTATCCCGACCGACATGCATGAGGAGGAGGGTCGTTCAGCGGCCGAGGTGATCATGACGGTACTCCACGCCGGCGGTAAGTTTGATGATAGTAATTACAAGGTATCTGGTGGTTTGCATGGTGTTGGCGTATCTGTTGTCAATGCGTTGTCCTCGGAGCTGACATTAACGATTTGGCGAGAGGGCCAGATTTGGGAGCAAACCTATCAACACGGCGAGCCCCAAGCGCCCCTTGAGGCGATAGGATCGACCGAACAAACAGGCACACGGTGTCGATTCAAGCCGAGCGAGGAAACGTTTACCAATATCGAATTCAGCTATGATGTCCTAGCAAAACGGCTCAGAGAGCTATCTTTTCTGAATTCAGGCGTAGGCATACACCTCAAAGACGAAAGGAGCGGCCGCGGCGAGCTTTTTAAATACGATGGTGGCTTGCGGTCATTCGTAGATTACTTGAATGAAAACAAGACCACACTGAATCCAGTTTTCCACTTCCAGACAACACGAGAGGATGGAATCGGAGTGGAGGTTGCCCTTCAGTGGAACGATTCGTATCAAGAATCTTTGCTTGCCTACACGAACAACATTCCTCAGAGTGACGGCGGGACCCATTTACAGGGTTTTCGAGCAGCGCTTACTCGCTCATTGAATGGATACATTGAGCGAGAAGGGCTTGGTAAAAAAGCGCAAGTGAACACAACGGGTGATGATGCCAGAGAGGGTCTAACGGCGATTATTTCCGTCAAAGTGCCCGACCCCAAGTTCTCTTCTCAAACCAAAGACAAGCTTGTGTCATCTGAGGTGAAGCCCGCCGTGGAGCAAGAGATGGGGCAAGCTTTCGGTGATTATCTTCTAGAAAACCCGCAAGATGCGAAAGCCATAGTTCAGAAAATGATCGATGCAGCCAGGGCGAGGGAGGCTGCCCGAAAGGCGCGAGAAATGACTCGGCGTAAAGGAGCTCTCGATATAGCGGGCCTGCCTGGTAAATTGACAGATTGCCAAGAGCGGGATCCGAAGCGCTCTGAGATTTTCTTGGTCGAGGGTGACTCGGCGGGTGGGTCAGCAAAACAAGGCCGTGATCGCCACAATCAGGCTGTCCTCCCCCTTAAAGGAAAGATTCTTAATGTAGAAAAAGCTCGTTTTGATAAAATGCTGTCATCTGCTGAGATTGCTACTTTGATTACTGCATTAGGTTGCGGCATTGGCCGGGACGAGTTTGACGCGGATAAGTTGAGATACCATAAAATTATCGTTATGACAGATGCAGATGTAGATGGCGCCCACATCAAAACGCTGCTGCTGACGTTCTTTTTCCGCCACATGCCGGAGTTGATTGAGCGCGGTCACGTACTTATTGCTCAGCCCCCGCTTTACAAAGTTAAGCGGGGCCGTCAAGAGCGATACATAAAGGACGATGCAGAGCTTGCCGCGTTTACGCTAGAACTAGCACTTGACGAGGCGAGTGTTGAGTTACCCAATGGCAAAGTGCTCTCTGCAGAGGCTTTGGGCGAATTGGCAACTGCATATCAAAAAACCCAAGACCGAATTCATCAGCTCGACCGAGTGTATCCCGCGGTCGTGCTTGATCAGTTTCTTTTCTTACCGGCGCTTGAGGTGGAAGCCTTTGCAAATGGTGGCGATGGCTTCCAAGCATTTGTTTCACAACTTAATGAGCGGTTAGCAGCCATGCAGAATGCGCAGTTTCAATACAGCGTTGATGTGATTGAGGCAGTTGATGGAAATGAGGCATCAATTCAAGTTTCGGTCATCAATCATGGTTTTGAGCGACTCTACGAATTTGGCAGAGACTTTTTCGCGTCGCAGGACTACAAAACGCTAGCTGCTTTTGGTGCGGAGATGCTCATTGCTGTGCCCGAAGGGAGTCGGGTGATCAAGGGAGAGCGTTCGAAAGTTGCCAACGATTTGGTCGATGCATTGAATTGGCTGCAAAAAGAGGCGGTCCGTGGTCAAAGCAGGCAGCGGTTTAAGGGGCTTGGAGAAATGAACGCTGACCAGCTTTGGGAAACGACCATGGATCCCGCTCATCGGACGTTACTCAGAGTCTCGGTGGAGGATGCCATCGCAGCCGACCAGGTGTTCAACACGCTGATGGGCGACCACGTGGAGCCACGACGAGACTTTATTGAGCAGAATGCGCTGGCCGTCGCTAACCTCGACGTGTGACCACTAAACAGCGGTTTCGAGCAAGGATAAGTCGGCGATCTGATTAACAGCATCGCGAAGCATTTTCAGGG
This sequence comes from uncultured Gammaproteobacteria bacterium, assembly GCA_913052075.1. GTDB lineage: Bacteria > Pseudomonadota > Gammaproteobacteria > Pseudomonadales > Azotimanducaceae > UBA9926. The sequence goes on along the minus strand of CAJXDD010000063.1, from coordinate 4,433 downwards.
TTGAGACGCGATTGGCGCGCAGCGCCGCGTCCTCACTCATGACGAGCACATTGTCGAAATAATCTTGAATAGCGTTCAACCCTTGGCCAAGTTCGGCGAGACGGTTGGAGAGCGGAAGGCCTTTAGTCTCGTTCAGGGTAGCCGCGAGACCAACCACCGCTTGCTCGGATGGATGTTCAAACAACGCCGGTTCGATATGGCCCACTTCGTCCTCGGTTACCTTGGTCAGCAGATTGTTGATCCGCTTTTGAGCGGAGATAAGGGCCTCAGCTGTCGGTTCAGCCTTGAAGCCTGCGAGGGTTTTCATATCAGCGTATGCGTTAGCAAAAAGCGGTGCGTCGTCTTGTCTCGCTAAGATTGCGCGGACCGCATCGTAGGGGACACCCTCATCAATGGCCCATTGCTCGAATCGATCAGTTAAGTAATCTTTCACCGGTTGACCGTCAAACTCACGGGCAAAACCTTCGACTGCATCATCGACTAACGCGAATGGCGATATTGGCAGCTGACCCTCAACACAAATTCTAACGACACCAATCGCCTGCCTTCTTAATGCAAACGGGTCCTTGCTCCCTGTTGGTGGCTGGTTGATACCAAATAGTCCGACCAGCGCATCTAAACGATCGGCCAGCGCAACAGCTTGACTGACCTCACCCGTCGGTAGCGCATCGCCGGCAAATCTTGGCTGGTAATGTTCTCGAATCGCCAGGGACACCGTGCTCGCTTCGCCAGCGGCCCGCGCGTAGTACTCCCCCATGACCCCCTGAAGATCAGGGAATTCACCCACCATTCCTGAGACCAAGTCGGTTTTAGCGAGCTGACCAGCGCGCTGCGCTGAGGATTCATCGATGCCCATACGCCTGGCGACTTGCGCTGACAGTGAGCCTAGGCGCTCCGCTTTTTCAAAGTAGCTGCCAAGCTCCGCCTGATAGGTCACCTGTTTCAGCGATTCGAGCCATTCGGCAGGCGGTTGCTTGAGATCCTTGTCGTAGAAGAACTCGGCATCTGTTAAGCGTGGCGTAATGACCCGTTCGTTCCCCTTAATCACCAATTCGGGCTTGGGGCTATCGACATTGGCCACCGTTAAGAACACAGGTAACAACCGGCCAGCGTCATCAATGAGGTGGAAGTACCGCTGATGTTCGCTCATCGCGGAAACCAGCACCTCGCTGGGTACGCGAAGAAAGCGTTCGTCGAAGTGGCCTGCCAAGACGGTTGGCCATTCCACAAGCGCGGTCACCTCGTCGAGCAGAGCGTCGTTTTCTGGGATCACTCCCCCCAAGGACTCTGCCTTGGCCATGAGGGCGGTCCAAATCATCTTTTGCCGTTCCAATCGATCGGCCATGACGAAGTGCTCGGACAACTGCGATGCGTACTCGAGCGGTGAACGAATCTCAAATGCGCCTTGGCCCATAAAACGATGGCCCTGGCTTTGATTGGACGCGATGCAGCCAAATAGCTCGATGGGCACGACCTCGGCTCCAATCATCACAGCAAGCCAGCGGACAGGCCTAACGAATTCAGCGCTCAAATCACGCCAGCGCATTCGCCTGGCGATGGGTAGTTGTCTTAAGGCCTCTTCTAAAATAGGACCTAAGCGCTCGGCCAATGTCAGCCCCGATGTCGTGGCTTTATAGACGACCCATGCTCCTTTGTCGGACGTGATGGTCTCAAACGGTGTGTCAGCAGGTACCCCGCAGGATCGAGCAAAACCAGAAAGCGCTTTAGTCGGTTGACCGGCTTGGTCATAGGCTGCCGTCACCGCCGGACCTCTACGCTCTATGGCTTGGTCTGGCTGAGTGATTGCAATGCTATTGATAACGATGGCGAGGCGTCTCGGCGTTGCATAGGTTTGAAGCCCATCATGCTCGAAGCCCTCGATAAGCAGCGCTTCGCCAACGAGCTGCCCGAACGCGCGCTCAAGCGTCGTTAGACTCGTCGGTGGTAGCTCTTCCGTGCCGATTTCAATGAGCAGGGGTAATGCATCCGTCATGACACTTTATCCATCACACGTTTGCGATCGTGGTCGGTCGCGAGCGGGAAACCCATCTGTGCTCGCGAGTCAAAATAGCTTTGCGCCACCGCTCTCGCGAGTGCCCGGACTCGAAGAATAAACCTTTGCCGTTCTGTCACCGAAATAGCGCCTCTAGCGTCCAAGAGATTAAACGCATGAGAGGCTTTCATCACATATTCATAAGCGGGAAGCGGCAAGCCCGTCTCAAGGAGCCGGGTCGATTCCGCTTCGAAAAAATCGAACTGATTCTGCAGGCCAGGGATGTCTGCTTCATCGAAATTGAAAGCGGACATCTCTACCTCGTATTGATGGAACACATCAGCATAGGTCACCACCTCATCATCGTGCCGGGACCAAATCAGTGACTGGAAATCCTCGACGCCCTGTAAATAGAGGGCCAGCCGTTCCAGACCATAAGTGATCTCTCCCATGACGGGGTCACAGGGCAGCCCTCCCACTTGCTGGAAATAGGTGAACTGGGTGATTTCCATGCCATCCATCCATACCTCCCAGCCGAGCCCCCATGCCCCCAAAGTGGGCGACTCCCAGTTGTCTTCGACAAATCGTATGTCATGTACGGAGGTATCGATGCCGAGGTGTTCAAGCGATGCGAGGTACAGTTCCTGAAAATCCTCTGGGTGTGGCTTCATGACCACCTGAAATTGATAGTAGTACTGGTAGCGATTGGGATTTTGGCCGTACCGTCCATCAGTGGGCCGACGGCAGGGCTGTACGTACGCACTGGACCAGCGTTCGGGCCCAATCGCTCGTAAAAAAGTGGCTGGGTGAAACGTTCCCGCGCCTACTTCCAGGTCGTAGGGCTGCATAAGTACGCAACCTTTATCAGCCCAGAATTGTTGTAAGGTCAGAATCAGATCCTGGAAAGTGTCTACGTTGGCCATGATTGCGCCCAGTGAGTAAGGCGGCGATTATAGCCTATTCCGCCCGGATCGCCTGCGGGCCAGGTTGACTGAAAACACTGTCGACCTCCTGTAGGAATGAGTCAGCCAAGCGATGGTGGTGGTCTAATCTGAGCCGGTTTGAACCGGTCGCTATAAACAGCGCTCAGTTGAGCAGCAACGGGAAACAACAACGTGATGAAACGCCGCATTCTTCTCGGAGCATTCTATTTAGCGAGCTGGATGCCACGCTGGGTAGCGCAGCGGATGGGTCGACTGCTCGGTCGAGTGCTTTGGCTTGCTAATACTGAAGCGAGGCGAGTCACCGAAATTAATCTTCGTCTCTGCTATCCCGCGCTTACTGAGGCCGAGCGCGAAGGACTGGCGAGACAGAGTCTTATCGCGACAGCGATGACCGCATTAGAAACCCCTAAGGTTTGGCTAGGCAACCGGGAGGCGCTTGCCCATTGGGTCACGGCTGTCCATGGTTTAGAGGCATTTGATGCGTTGTGTGAGGAAGGCAATGGTGTGTTGTTAATGGTGCCTCATATCGGCAACTGGGAGCTGTTCAATGCGTATCATGCCGCGCGTGGAAAGCGTTTAACGGCCCTCTTCAGACCTCCCCGGCAAGCCGCCATGGCGGGGATCATCCACCATCTCAGGGTACAGTTCGGCAACGACATGGTGCCCACCACGCCGCGGGGCATCGTTCAATTATTCAAGCGGCTTCAACAAGGTGAAGTGGTCGCAGTATTACCCGACCAAGTCCCAGAAAGCGGGGTGTTCGTTCCCTTCTTTGAACAAGCCGCATTGACTGATCGGTTAGCCCATCGACTCGTGCAAAAAACAGGAGCATCGGTCGTGATGATGGGCTTACTTCGCAATGAAGTAGGCCGCTTTGATTTACATTTAGTACCGATCGAAGGACTGAGTAATCCGGATGAGGCCGAAGCATTAACTGATCTCAACCTCGCCATTTCGCAGCTCATTGAGAGAGCGCCCGCCCAGTACCAGTGGGAATACAAGCGATTCAAGCGGCATCCAGACGGAGGGCGAGACCCTTATCTCAAGGGCTAGGCTTTCTTGCGATGATCATCCCGTGATAGGGCGGGACCCCGTGATCCAGCGCTGGCTCAGCGTCCGTTTCAATGAATCGGATAATGTCGAGACTAGGAAACAGCGCCAGTAGTTCGCCATCTTTCAATCGAAAGTCGGGATTGCTTGGCCCTGATAGGTCGCGACGCTGCTCGGAAGTTAAATGCTCGGGGGTCAAAAAGGTTGAGGCAACGAGCAGACCACCAGGCTTCAGCGATCGGGAAATGGCTTCAACCAGTGATCGGTCGAGGAAGTGGTGAAAGTGAACTAGGTCGTAGCGATTGGTTTTGAGTGTGTCGCTTCGAATATCGATGGCGCTTGCGTGAATGGGTAGTGTTGCTTGCAGCGACTGATTGTTCACCCAGTCCATCGCGACCGACGAGATATCGATTGCGTCAACGGTGAGTCCTTGCTCTGTCAGGAAG
>CAJXDD010000062.1:0-12842 GCA_913052075.1 uncultured Gammaproteobacteria bacterium | reverse complement strand
GAGCGGGTTTTCCTTGACGCCGTATGGTCATTGGCACTACCGGGAGCTCAAGATTTTGCAAACGTATCTCGGCATGACAGCGGTCGAGGCGATTCGGAGCGCGACTCAACACGGTGCGATTTCGCTGCGCGCAAAGGGGGCGCTTGGTTGTCTGGCTGAAGGCTATCTCGCAGACCTTATCGCAGTGGAAGGCGATGTCCTGGATGACCTTGATGTATTGGGGCGGCCCGGTGCGATTACGCGCATCATGAAGGATGGTAGGTGGATCGAGACAACAAAGCCCCTTCCGAGCGAATGGTCGATTCCCGGATGGCGCTTAAGTGAGTTTTCGGGTGAAGTGTTGACGCGCTCCCGCGCAGAATCGGTAATGGGTCCGCTATGACCACTCACCGCTTAACCCGATATCACCTCTGCGAAGAGGCGTTAAAGCTCCCCGATCTTCGTCAGGCCCTTTACGATGAGGGCGCTATTCTCATGCGCGACGTATTGGTGAATTTGCACGGAGAGGCGCACAAGTCGCGACGGCGAGTGGAGGGCCAGCTGTTTCGGCGAGCCTATTTCCGGCGACTGGAATTGGAAATATTGCCAGCTTTTATGGCAAGTGCTCTTGCCGAAAGGGCAGAGGATGAACACCCAGAACTGAAGGCATTGGCCTATGACTTGATGCTTAATGTGTCGCTGCTCTTTGCTGGAATTGACCGGCAAGCAGGTACTCAACAAGAAGCCCAAGCGTTGAGTAGTTTGCTCATTCGGTTAGGGCAAGCAGCCACATTGGGCCAATACACTGGCGATCAGCACGCTGCAGTCGTGCGCGATATTGAGGCGGCAATGGAAGAGTTTGATCGGTCGTATTTGCAGCCTTCTAAAGTGCGAAGGTTATCGATTCTCCAGTCGGGGCAGAGCGATAGCAACGACAATGAGACGCCTCGAGCAGGGCATCCGGACGACGTGTTAACGCTCTTGCTTCGTCATCAGCAAGCACTCGATATGGACGATGCCGGCTTGCTAAGAGAGGTGGCCTTCTTTTACTTGGCGAGCGCGCATACCTCTGTACACTCTATCGTGCACGCCTTTCATGAAATTTACAGCTGGGCGCAGCACAGTGGCCGCCCCATGAAAGCGCTCGTGAATGATCAAGCACTGCTGCAGCAGTGCGTCCATGAAAGCCTTCGTTTGCACCCATCGAGCCCTGAATCGTGGCGGCGCGCACTAGCGCCTCATCGGCTCTCAGACGGCACCGAAATTGAAGCCGGTGATCAGGTCATCATTGAGCTTGAAACTGCGAATCGGGACGCGGACGTGTTTGGATCGGATGCCGATGTTTTCAATCCCTTGCGCGCTCGTCCACCTGGCCGTAATCCCTCAGGATTGTCGTTCGGTTTAGGGATGCATGTGTGTATTGGATTGAACTTGGTTGCTGGAACGATTGTGAGAGATGGGCAGGCGCTTGATGAGACTACGCATCAATATGGGTCGATGACGGTCATTCTTAGAGAGCTGATAGCCGCGGGCCTCGCTCCTGACCCAGACCGGCCAGGCGTCAAAGATGCCGAATCAAAACGTGACACTTGGCTGGCCTATCCGCTCGTTAGCACCCCATGAATCACGAGGAGCATCAAGCCAAGCGGCAAGGTGAGGCGGGCGAGGCGTTAGGCAAGACGGGGAGCGAAACGCGGACCCTGACCGAATTTAAGCCAGCGTTGTCTTTACTTGTGAAGCGCAACGTTCACCAAGCGATGTACGAGCGGTGCCCCTCGCTCATGGCTGATGTCGTTTTGAATTTGGAGGGCAGCGCTCACCGAATCCGTAAGCGGCTCTTGATGCCGCTTTATCGGCGCGAATCGGCTAAAGCGCTTGAACATTGGGTGACAAGCCAAGTGCTACCGGACATGGACCCACTGATCCGAGCGCCAGCGAACCAAGACTTGGTTCAGCTCGCCCAGCTATCGATGTTGCGTGTTTCCGTTAGGCTGCTTGGCTTGCCCTCGGACTGCGCAGAGTCGCGGCTGCTTCAGTTGGTCGACACGTTTAGTGCCTCGGCAACCGCGGCGCAGTCGATGGAACACGAGGACGCACTGACACAACAATTACAAAATGCGTTGACGCTGTTCGATGAGCACTATTTTCAGCCTCACTTTGCCCGCGCTCGGTCAGATGCGCAAAGCATGACGGTGTTGCCGCTTCTAAAACACGGGCTTGAGCAGGGCGTGCTAGATAAAATCGATTGCCTAAAGGAGGCCGCGTTCTTCTTGCAGGCGTCGCTTTACAGCACAGCGAACGCCCTGGTGCATGGTTTCCATGAGCTTGCTCGTTGGTTTGCTGAGCATCCGAACGAGAGAATCCGGTTTATCGAGGAGCCGCTTTGGGCTCAGCGGTGTGTTGCTGAAGCGTTGCGATTGCACCCTGCCAGTCCGGCCATGGTAAGGCGCTATCAAGGCGATCAGTTGGACTTTGATCTCGTGGCCATTAATCAAGATCGCGATGTCTTTGGTGATGATGCGAGTCGCTTTGACCCTTATAGGCGAGTGAAGGCACTGCGGCCCTACTCCGGATTGACCTTTGGGGTGGGTCACCACAGTTGCCCTGGGCGTGAATTGGCCGCTGGTCTCGTTCGGACTGAAAAGCGGGGGGGCGATGAAGCACAGATTGGTGTGATCACGCGACTTCTGGTTCACTGGATGAAGCACGGATTGAAGGCAAATCCGAACGAAGCTCCAGTGCGCATGACAGGCACAACCAGACTCAATTGGGCCAACTATCCGGTCGTATTTGACCCACGTCTACAAACAGCGCAGCTCAATCAATAGCAAAAGGACAACCTATGAAGGCGGTAGTCACAGGGGCGGGAGCAGGGTTAGGCGCTTCGATCGCGGAGCGGCTGGCGAGTGAGGGCTATGCCGTCGCTTTACTTGATCAAGACGGAGATGCGGCAAGCCGTTGTGCAGAAAAGCTAATCGGGGCGAGCGCGTTTCAGGTTGATGTGTCAAGCCCTGAGCAGGTCGCCGACGTGTTCTCTCGTATTGGTGCGGTTGATTTGCTGGTCAATAATGCCGGCATTGCTCGGTTTGGTCCTTTGCTTGAGCAATCGGCAGCGGATATGCAGGACGTTATCAATGTCAATCTCATGGGGACTGCTTTGTGCGCCCAGCAGGCAGCAAAACAAATGACTCAGCAGGGCGCTGGCTGCATCATTAATTTATCTTCGATTAATGCGGTGACGCCGGGGCCTAACGTTGGCTTGTATGCTGCTACCAAGGCCGCGGTCCAGAACTTGACGATACTGCAGGCGCTCGAGTGGGGTCCTATGGGGGTCCGAGTGAATGCGATAGCACCCGGGTTTATCGATGCGGGGATGTCCGCGCCGTTTTTTGAGCAAGCGTCGGTTCGAGAAAAGCGCGCAAGTGGCGTTCCGCTCCGGCGATTGGGTCAGGCGGATGACGTGGTCAATGCCGTCGTTTACCTCCAGTCAGAGGCTGCGCAATATGTTAGCGGCCATCAGCTCGTGGTTGATGGCGGTGTGGTTGGGAGCCTGCTCGCGCACTTGCCGAGAGATTGATGACATGAGTCTTGAACCTGGGTGATCACGAACCGGGGGGATCAGGTCATCATCGAACACGACATCATTGGAGCGCGCAGGAGAGTCGGAGTGACTCGGCGGTTTAAGTTCTTGCAGCGCTCCGAAAGGGGTTATAGGAAGCAAGGCGCTAGATCGGCGACAGAGTCTTAAGCGAGGAGGCGAGATGACGGCTCAACATCGGCAACTCATTTTGAGCGGCGGAATTCACCACGCGTTTAATCACACCTCCGCACTCCTTGTGCCACTGGGCGAGCAACACGGGCTCGCCACGTCAATTGTTGTTCATCCAGATGCCGCGTTTGAGGCGCTTGACGAGGCTTCAGTTCAGTTGTTTGTGGTTAACGCACTTTTTTGGGAAATGGAGGGAGCCAAATATGATGAGTTCAGAGCGGATTGGCAGTTTTGCGTATCGCCCGAGCAAGCAGCGTGTTTGGATCGCTTCATTGCCCGAGGAGGCAAACTCCTAGGCTTGCATACTGCGAGTATTTGTTTCTCAGATCTACCCGCATGGAGCCGCTATCTGGGGGGGCATTGGCGGTGGCCAGAATCGTTTCATCCCCCAATCGAGACACTTTCGGTCAACCCGACACGTGCAGGAGAGGCGCTAGGGCTACAGGCGTTTGAGATCGAGGACGAGCTCTATTGTTCGCTTCATCGAGACTCGGATGCTGCGCCGTTAATGGCCGCGAGTAACACAGATGGCGCCGAAGAAGTGGTGGTCTGGCGAAAGGAACATGGAGAGGCCAGAAGCGCGTACTCTGCGCTAGGTCATGATGTGAGTTCAGTCAGACAGCAAATCTCATGTGGATTACTGCCGACCCTTTACGAGTGGTTGCTAGGAGGCGTTAGTGGGGCGGTTTAAAGGGAAGTCAATGTTGGTGACAGGCGGCGGCTCGGGAATTGGTGCCGCAACCGCTCGATATCTCGTTGACGCAGGCGCTTATGTGACCATCTGTGGTCGTCGCCAAGAGTCAATCAACCACGTTGGTCTTGAGCTAGGGCCTGCTTGCCAGGTTGTGCAAGGTGACATCACCGTGGATGCAGATCGAAAGCGCATCCTTGATTCGGCCCTAGCGCACGGTAGTGGGCTCGATGGACTAGTGAATAACGCGGGCAATATGTACCGGGCAGCGCTTGCAGATCTGGATGAGTCAGCGCTGATGGAGGTGTTCCACCAAAACGTCATCGGCGCCATGATGATGTCGTCAATTTGCGCGCCCGCGCTGTCTGCTCGAGGTGGCAGCATCGTCTTTCTTGGCTCGATCCATACGCGACGAGCGTTTCCGGGAGCCAGCCCCTATGCAACCACAAAGTCAGCCATCCAGGGGCTGACCAAGGTGCTTGCCGCGGAGCTGGGAGAGCAAGGAGTGAGGGTCAATTGTGTGCTCCCGGGCGCAGTGCCCACCGAAATTAATGAGAGGGCCGGGCTCGGCTCAAAGGCTGAGCTTGACGCTCGCATGCGCGCACTGGAACCCCTGCACGCGTTAGGTCGGGTGGGTGAGCCCAGTGAGGTGGCAGAGGCGATCGCATTTTTGTTGGATGCCAGCTGGGTCACTGGCGCACTGCTCGATGTGGATGGTGGCCTGGGTCTGGGGCTGACACCGCTTTAGGGGTGGCATAGTCGAACCATCCCAGCACTGCTGTTCCGTTGCGACTGGCTATTCGATCCAGAGGCTATGAACTATGCCTTTCTGCCCTACCGCGGGCTGCTGCGCGGCGGGGACAGGAGGCAATGGACGCCCTCGAAGGACGGAGCCGCTTAGAGCCCGTTTCAATTAAAAGGGTTTTGAGTCGAGGGCTGGGTTAGTCGTCGGAAGGGTAGCGTGTGGACTTAAACCGATGAATTTGTCGCCTGTCTCGCTTCGTGGGTCGGCCGAGCGGCCTCACGATGCCCCCCTCTGCCCTTCGTCTAGCCGCTGCCTCTTCCCTTGCTTGCTGACTGGCCTTGGTCTCATCGTAAAGCGCCGCCGCCTCGGGCGCGCCGCGTCGCACGTCCGATAGTGCCCGGACGATTAACGTTCTTTCATCATAGCCCGCGCGGTAGCGAACGGTGTCGCCAATCTTGATCTCTTTCGAGGGCTTGGTGCGATCGCCATTGACCTCTACCTTGCCGCCATCAACGGCCTCCTTTGCTTTGGCGCGAGTCTTATAACACCTTGCCGCCCATAGCCACTTGTCAATACGCACGCCAGTCATGATGCGAACTGAATTTCGTCCAGTGACGTGACCGATTCGTAGTCCGTCACGGCTTTGGGAGGCTTGGAGAGATCGGGTTGGTCAACTGCGACACAGCGCCCGATGCCAAATGTTGCTGCTGCTTTCAACACAGCGAGGTTGTCATCTACAAAAAGCGCTGCCTTTGGATCAAAAGATTGATCGTTCTGTAGCGCCGCCCAGAAGTCGATGGATTCCTTAGCCGCTTGGTATTGATGACTCGTTACGATGGCATCGAAAAACGAGGTGAACGGCAGTCCCTGCTCATGAAGGGCTGTAATTTTGAATTCCACCAGATCAGGGTGAGCGTTGGTCGCGAGGACAGTGGGTATGGCGAGCGATTTTGCGCGCTGCAGAAAGTCCAAGGTGCCTGGCCGGTAGCGGATGAGACCGTTGTATTCGCGTTTCAGTTGAAGGATGTTGACGCCTAGCTCCTCGGACCAATGATCAATGTTGTACCAGGTCAGCGTTCCCCGCGTGGCCTTCAGACGCGCCGCCAAGTCTGCGCGAGCCGTTTCAATGTCGATACCATAATGGCCCGCGTACGCACGGGGCAAAAATTGCTCCCAAAATTGATCGTCGTACCGAAGATCAAGCAAGGTTCCATCCATATCTAATAGGATGATTTCGGGTAGCGGCTGGCATTGCGATTGATGCATAAGGTTGGCGAGCTTAAGAGAGCAAATTGAGCGCGCATCGCCTCGATAGGTTCGTATCGGTTACCCTACCATGCGTAGAGAAGGAGAACAGCGATGAGAGAGACGTTGGAATCGATTGCTACCGAAGCGGGGCACGCGATTTTAGCCGTATACGATAGCTCGGACTTTAACGTTGAGATGAAGTCAGACGACTCGCCGCTAACCCGGGCCGATCTCGCCTCACACGCCGTCATTGTCGAAGCGCTAGCGCGCCATTTTTCTGAAATCCCGGTGTTGTCTGAGGAAGGCTCGCTACCGCCGTTCTCTGAGCGGCAAAGCTGGTCTCGATATTTTCTGATTGATCCGCTCGATGGCACCAAAGAGTTCATTGCTCGAAATGGCGAATTCACCGTCAATATTGCATTGATTGACCATGGTGTTCCCGTCGTCGGGGTTGTTCATGTACCCGTTCTGGGTGTGACCTACTCAGGGTCTGTTCTTGAGGGAGATCATGGCGCTTGGAAAGTATCTAATGGACAAAGACAGGGCATCAACGCTCGTGCGCTGACCAAGCCGATAGAACAGTTGGTGGTCGTCGCCAGCCGTCGGCATGGAGCAGAGGCGCTTGATGCGCTGCTGGAACAGTTGCGCAGCCACCTGACCTCCATCGAGCTCACTAACATGGGGAGTTCCTTAAAGTTGTGCTTGGTGGCCAGTGGTGACGCCGACTTTTACCCCAGATTGGCACCGACGTCTGAATGGGACACCGCAGCTGCTCACGCGGTCGTCCTTGCCGCTGGGGGCGAAGTAGTGGATACCTCGTTCGCCCCTCTCCGATACAACACTAAAGTGGAGATTTTGAATCCTCACTTCTTTGTCATTGGCGATCCCTCAACGGATTGGCAAGGTTTGCTGTCTGATCATGGGTGACTACCCGGATCGCTGCCCCAAGCCTATGGGCTTGGCTGGTGCGGCTCGCGATCAAGAATTCAGCGCCACAAAGTGCACCCCTCCAGGGCGCCGATAAAATTAGTCTTTCAGCAGACTTGTTGACTTAGTCGGATTCATTGTCTCAAGGAGATACATCAAATGGGGAATCCGCGCGAACGTAGCAGGTAAAATCAGCCTCTGACAATAGCCATGAGGATCTGTTTGCAAGGAAGTTTCGCAGGATGGCGGCCGCTGCTGGTCAAGGCGTTTTGGCGTTGCTTTGTTAGCGGTCAGTTGGTCTCGACTAGCCCAGCTGATCGTGTATCCGTCCTGCCGAGGAGAACACATTTTGTGCAACCAGCTGGAACTAGCGAGGTTTGCTACTATAAATGCGAATAATGGGGACATCGTTAATTGAAAAGTGGAGGTTTCTCGGGAGCTTCCATGTTGACAATGAAGACTAATTTCTGTTTGCAGTCAGGTATATTGGCAACTCGAAGGTCTATCGGTTCAGTCCAACGCTCGATGATGCTGGAGTCAATCAAGGCGATGAAAAGGGCTAAAATTACCGCGTAAAGGGCACTCGCTCGCGCAGAGTTGGTGCCTATCGGCCGATCATTGTGCCATTACCTTCTTACTTCAACCCTTTAAAACAGTGTATCCAGCCGTGTGAAATACCGCTCGGGTATAGATGCCGTTATGTCCGAGGGATTTACTCCCTGGCTCTTATTTGCTGGATATAGAATCACTCACCGAAGGGCCTAAACCACGCAGCGCTTTATTACGTAAGTTTCGGGAATTACTGCAGAAAATTACTCCTAGCGACTAGCTCGAGAGTCACCGTTCTGTCTAAATCGGTGTTATGATTGGACATAGATAGTATTTATTATGGCGATGCCGATATTGGCATAACCAATGGAGCTAGTTACCAGCCTGCTGTGATCTAGAAGCGCACGCATGGGCCAACCCAAAGAGAAGGATTTGAGCATGTCAAATCAGATGAGCGAAGGCGATTTCGATTCGATTATCGAGAATGAATTGGTTGAAGCTTCTGAGGATGAGATGGATGCCTTAGAGATTCTAACGAGCCGAATTTCGCTCGGAGAGGATGCTGAAGACGAAGCAGAAACGCTAGAGATAGCCTTAGCAGGACTCTTAGACCTCGGGCGTCAGCAAGGCTATCTGACTTTGGATGCGATTGCAGAAGTACTTCCTAAACAAATTGCGGCAGGCGGTGATGAGTTTGAATCTCTCTGCCAGGCTTTTACCGATCTCCATGTTCAAATACTAGAGACTGCACCTAAAGATGGGGAGGAGATCAAGGGACAGGCAGACGACGAGTTGCCTGAAGAGTCGCTGCTACCCATATCCGATGCTCACGGAAAAACAATGGATCCTGTGAGAATGTATATGCGGGAGATGGGCACGGTTCCACTTCTCACCCGCGAGGGAGAAATCGTCATAGCCAAAAGGATTGAAGATGGGATCCGAGATGCTATGCGAGTAATGGCTGGATATCCTGGCCCAGTCGAACAAATCATCGCGTCCTATGACGCAATTATGGACGATGAAGAGACAGACTCGGACAACCCAGATTTCTCATCTATTTTGGCCGGATTTCTCGATCCCGAAACTGAGATTCCAGACACTTCGCGAATTGCCGAGGCAAAATCTAGTGGCAAATTCGAAGAAGCAGAAACGGAAGAGACAGGTGGCCTAGACTCTGCACAAGTTATTGCCCGAATGACGGCGATAAAAAAAGCAAAGGCTGCTTTTGATCGCGTTGCGGCTAAAGAGCCCTCTTCATCTTCCAAATATAAAAATAGCTTGGCGAAACTCCAGGAAAATTTTTGTCTCTTAAAACTAGTCCCCACGTTGATGGACGAGCTTATTACGTGGGTCGGGTCAGACATGGAAGCGATCAGAGCTCAAGAAAAAGTGATCCAGGATGTCTGCGTGAATAAAGCGCGTATGCCGCGCGATCAATTCTTGAAGCGCTATAAAGCTAATGCCATCGACCTCAAATTCGTTGATCGATTGGAAAAAGCCGATGAGAAGTGGGCTGCAAAAATTACAGCGAATCGTGTACCCCTTAGACATGCGGTGAAAACGATATCTCGCATTCAAGAAGAAGTCGGGCGTCCGCTTGCAGAGATTCGCGAGACTAACAAAAAACTGAATAAAGCTATTCTTCATATGCGCGCAGCAAAGCGTGACATGATTGAAGCCAACCTGCGGTTGGTGATTTCCATCGCAAAGAAATACACGAACCGAGGCTTACACTTCTTGGATCTGATTCAAGAAGGCAATATTGGTCTGATGAAAGCCGTTGATAAGTTCGAGTATCGAAGAGGCTTCAAATTTTCAACCTACGCAACTTGGTGGATAAGACAGGCAATTACTCGATCGATTTCCGACCTGGCGAGAACCATTCGTGTTCCCGTGCATATGATGGAAACGGTTAACAAGATTAATCGTTTAAGTCGGCAACTGCTGCAGGAGCTCGGACGTCCGGCCACGATCGAAGAACTCAGTGAAAAAATGGAGCTTCCACAGGATAAGGTGATCAAGGCGCTGGATGCCGCTAAACAGCCAATTTCGCTGGAAACGCCAGTTGGAGATGATGACGATTCAACGATCTGGAACTTGGTAAGCGATACCTCCATTGAATCGCCGCTTGACCAAGCATCTGATGAAGGTTTGCGTGATACAACCAACGATGTTCTCAGGGCGTTGACTGAACGTGAGGCGAAAGTGCTCAGGATGCGCTTTGGCATTGACATGAACACCGATCACACGCTGGAAGAGGTGGGGCGACAGTTTTCAGTGACGCGCGAGAGAATCCGTCAGATCGAGGCCAAAGCTTTGCGTAAATTGCGCCACCCCTCTCGGTCAGAGCAATTGAAGAGTTTTATCGAAAAATAGAACGCCTTGTTATGGCTTTCGAATCTTCCGGCTTTCGTCCCTCGGATTCCTGGATCGTCACCCCTCTTTGGGCCATTGCTTGGCAGAAGCTTTGCGTAAATTGCGCCACCCTTCTGGTTCCGAGCCTCGTCTTATAGATATTTTGGCACTGCGAACGAGTAGCTAAACCTCAACTAGTCAGTCTGAAAAAACACCACTCGATAGGTGAAACTGCCGCTAAACAGAACGAGGAGCCTCAAAATGGTTGCGGTCAGACAATGGAGTATCCCTCAAGCTATGCTAGCCATGCCTCGGTGACAAAGTGAAAACAATCGGTATTTTAGGAGGTATGTCGGCTGCCTCCACTCAACTCTATTACCGTGAGCTCTGCGAGTTGACTCATGTCGCGATGGGCGGTCTTCATTCGCCGGAGCTTTTGATCCGATCCGTAGATTTCGCTGCTATCGAGCGACTTCAGGCCGAAGATCGGTGGGAAGAGGCAGGTCAACGATTAAATCAAGAGGCGCTTGCGCTCGAACGGGGCGGGGCTGAGTTGCTGGGCCTTGCAACCAATACCATGCACAAAGTTGCTGAGGCGATGATGGCGGGCCTATCGATACCGCTCGTGCATATTGCTGATGCCACCGCCTCTCGCATCGTTGAAGCGCAGCTGTCTCGGCCTGGCTTTATGGCAACCCGTTTCACCATGGAACAACCGTTTTATTTAGAGCGACTGGAGGATAGAGGCTTAACCCCAGTCATCCCCTCAGCAGATGATCGAAACGAGATTCACCGCGTCATTTACGATGAGCTGTGCCAGAGCGTCATAACAGCAAAAAGTGAAGCCGAATTTGTAACGATTGCAGAGCGCTTAGGGGATCAAGGGGCTGATTGCCTCATTCTGGGATGCACCGAAGTCGGACTCTTGTTGAACTCTAGCAATGTTTCTGTTCCGGTATTTGATACCACGCTGATCCACTGCGAAGCGCTGCTGGCCGCGGCGAGAACCTAACTAGCGGAGAATGGGGTCTGTGTTTAAGAGAGGATAACGTCGGCCTTCCCATGCGCAATCCTTGAACTATGCCCGAAAGGCATTGGCTGAGCAGTTCGTCTCGGTGGCGCGCGATGCCTTCGATGGGCCCGCATCTTTTCGCGACTTAGTTGAACTAGTCGTTTGATTAGCGCTCCAGCTAAGCTAGATTAATGCTCGATGAAAGGGGGTAATCATGAAGCAATTCTTTTCGGCAAGGCCATGGTGGGCAAACGCCTTACTCGCATTCTGCGCTTACATGGCCATCATTTACCTACCGTTCGACCTATTCTTTAAGCCCGTCTCCGATGATCAAGAAGTTTGGTTCGGAATCTTATTTTCCGGTTGGGTAGCAAAGTGGCTCGCGATTCCCCATTGGTTTGTCTATGCCTGGGGAGCCTATGGCTTTTTTTACATGAAGAAATGGATGTGGCCTTGGGCTGGCGTCTACGTGCTTCAAGTTGCCTTTAGTATGATGGTCTGGCAGTTGAGTGATGACCGAGGAGCAGGCCTCTTTCAAGGGCTGGTGACCCTAGGGATTTTCTCAGTATTGGCGGTGCTATTACTCCGTAGGCCAACGGCGTTCAATCAGCAGACTTGACCATAAAGCGCCCGTCGATATTTTGATGGCCTCTTTGTCCAAGGTGGCTAGCCTTTTCGTTCCATTGACATCATCTCCCTACGATCGTGTACTGAGCTGTGAGCAGGCCGCAAGGTGTGCCGCGCCGTTACAGCATGGTAGTAGCTGAAGGCGGAATTAAAGCGGTGTGATTCGAGTCGGCGATGAATCGATAGCGAAAAGGGGCTGATCAAATGAATAGTTTTGACAATAAAGTAGCGGTGGTGACCGGCGGTGGAACTGGGATGGGTCGCGCTCTGACCTTGGCGCTCGTTAGCCAGGGGTGTGAGGTCGCAATCTGTGACGTCTCGGAAGAGAACATGCAGGAGACGTCGAAGCTGGCGCAGGCTGCTGGTAGTAGCAAAGTCAGCACTTTTCTATGCGATGTCTCAAGTGAAACCGAGATCAACGCTTTTCAGGCGCATGTCGCCGATCACCATGGTGCAGCTATCCATCTATTATTCAACAATGCAGGCATTGGCGGTGGCGGCGGGTTTGTTGCAGGGTCGCGCGATGAGTGGGAGCGTACGTTCGCGGTTTGCTGGTACGGGGTTTATTACGGTTGCCGTGCCTTCTTGCCCATGCTGCAAGCAGCGGATGAGGCGCATATCGTCAACACCTCTAGCGTCAATGGGTTCTGGGCCAGCATTGGCCCGACTACGCCACACACGGCGTACGCTGCGGCGAAATTCGCAGTGAAGGGTTTTAGTGAGGCGCTCATTACCGATCTCAGAATCAATGCACCCCATATCAATGTATCGGTAGTCATGCCTGGCCATATCGGCACGTCGATAGCGATTAATTCCAGAAAGGTGCTGGGTCATTCCGATGCCCTCAATATGACTGAGCAGGAAGTAAAAGACCTTCGGGAGCGTTTGATGCATCAGCAGGGAGATGACGCGGCCCACCTCATGAATCTGAGCGATGATC
>CAJXDD010000061.1:0-13115 GCA_913052075.1 uncultured Gammaproteobacteria bacterium | reverse complement strand
CCCGGGAGCAGGTCACGTTCGCATTGCGCTCGTCTCAGACATCGATACCATTCGCGACGCGGCCGAAAAAATTAGAGCGGCACTGGTCGCAAGCGGCTGATTATGCATCATAAAAAGTTTAGACTTTCGCGCTTTTTGGGGAGTGACACAAATGGTTAGTTTTGGTCTCGGGCTCGCAACGCTTAACCGGACAGGAGATCTCCTGGACGTGTATTACCCCACACCCCTTTTGGATCCAGATCCAGGATTGGTAGCCCTGTGGCGTCAAGCCTATCCCGCACTCGAGACTAGTGACTGGGTTCTAATCGACGCTAAAGGCGCCGAAGCCGAACCAAGCTTACGGGCCGAGCTAAACCCTTTTCATCAAGCCCTTGATGAATCGAATCCACATCAAGGACTCATTGTTACGGTTCTGGTCGAGGACGCACCGATTGCCTCAACGGCTGGCGCGTATCTTAAACTGCACCTCCTTAGCCATCGCCTTGCCAAACCCAATGCTTTAAATCTCGAAGGCATCTATGCGCACATGCCAAACGTGGCGTGGAGCAATGAGGGGCCGATTGATCTAAGCGAGCTCTCGCAACGTCAACTCGAGACTCGCTTAGCTGGACGGACGCTGGAAATAACGAGCATCGACAAGTTTCCAAAAATGACCAACTACGCCGTTCCAGAAGGGGTCAGAATTGCTGATGCAGCACGGGTTCGACTTGGCGCCTACGTGGGCGAAGGTACAACGGTGATGCATGAAGGCTTTATCAACTTTAATGCAGGAGCTGAAGGGCCGAACATGGTCGAGGGCAGAATTTCTCAGGGCGTCTACGTCGGCAAAGGTTCAGACCTCGGAGGTAGCGCCTCAACGGCAGGCACACTGTCGGGTGGTGGCAACATCGTAATTACCATCGGCGAGGACTGCTTGATCAGCGCCAACGCCGGAACAGGCATTTCGCTTGGCGACCGATGCACCATCGAAGCTGGACTTTACATCACCCCTGGAACCGTGGTTGAGGTGCTGGATGACACGCTATCTCCAGTACGAAAAATCAAAGCTCGAGAACTTAACGGTGAAAGTGATTTGCTGTTCATCCGGCATTCGCAAACCGGCCAGGTCCAATGCCGAACCAACAAGAAAGCGATTGCCTTGAACGAAATGCTACATACCCATAATTAACCCCGATCTGGTAAAACTACGAGACTGACCGCTTCTTGACGGCCAGCCTTTGAGGCAGAGAGACATGATAGAGCGTTCGTCCAGGAATCAGACACTTATCGAGCTTACCGGGCGACTCATCGAGCGTCGCTCGGTATCCCCTGATGATGCAGGTTGTCAGGATATTCTCTATGCCGCCCTCGCTCCGCTCGGCTTTAAGCGAGTGCAGTATGACTTTGCCGACGTAAAAAACCTGTGGGCGGTGAAAAAAGGTGATCAACCCGGCCCGACGCTCATATTCGCTGGGCATACTGACGTAGTGCCTTCTGGCCCGCTGGATGCATGGTCTAACGACCCATTTACACTAACCGTGTCCCAGGACGTAATTTATGGACGAGGGGCCGCCGATATGAAGGGCGCGCTGGCAGCGATGATGTTCGCAGCCGAGCGATTCGTTACTGACCATCCCAATTTCAAGGGTAGCTTAGGGTTTCTGATTACCAGCGATGAAGAAGCTAAAGCGACACATGGAACGAAGCTCGCCATACAGGCTCTGATGGATCAGGGCGTTGCCATCGACTATGCCATCGTCGGCGAGCCTTCAAGCAGCCAAGTTCTTGGAGACACTATCCGGGTTGGTCGAAGGGGTTCGCTCAACGGAAACCTTACCGTGAAGGGTCAGCAGGGCCACGTGGCTTATCCTGAGACAGTGATCAACCCGATTCACTTGGCCGCTACTGCGGTGGAGAGATTGCTAGCAACACCTCTAGATCAAGGTCACGGCGCTTTCCCACCGTCAACTCTACAGGTGACCAATATTCATGCTGGAACTGGCGCAACCAATGTCGTGCCTGGCGATTGCTCCATCGAGTTCAACTTCCGGTTTAACACTGCTTGGAGCGCTTCCTCGCTAAAAGCCTGGACAGAGGCACACCTTAAAGCCGTGCTAGATGAATACGATTTGCAGTGGACGTTGTCAGGCGATCCTTTTTTGACCAATGAGGGCACGCTGCTTTCGATTGTCAACGATGCTATTCAAACCGTCTGCGAGATCACTCCAATTCACTCGACCGGCGGAGGAACATCGGACGGTCGATTTCTAGCACCACACGATATCGACGTAGTCGAAGTGGGGGTGACGAACGGCACTATTCACCAGGTAGATGAGCGAGTGGCGGTCAGTGAACTTAAGGGGCTTTGCGACATCTATTATCAAATCATGCAATCGCTTTTAGGTCCCAAGTGACACATCCTTTCCCCGACCTCGAGATTTATATCCGCACTCCAGATATTGCGCAGCTAGCTGCTTGTCTGGAAACGGCATTGTCGCTATCTCACTGGAAACAAGATGGTTCGGTGCTTCGGGCACGGATCAGGAATGAGTCGTCACAGGCGGATGTAGTCCTTCATGAACGAGCCTATAAGAAGTACTGCAGCCTCTGGGTGACCAAGAACTTAACACCTTGGGATACTGATCTGGCGCTCGCGAAGTGGGCATCAGGTGAGTTCCCTGAGCTCGACATTAGATGCAGTCAAAGTGGATGGTCTGAGCAAGAATCTCTCGACGAGCGCGTGAAGTGGTATCGAGTGCGAGCTGGCGCAATTGATGAGGTGTATTGGGACTAATGCGGGTTTCGCTCTACATCCTGTTAGCGCTTGTCGTGTTGATTGTCGCTGCCATCATGAGGATGCCGGCCAGTATCGCGATTGATCAGATACTTCATCGCCTTAATTTGCCCGGCGATGTAACCATTCGCTACACCAAAGGAACCATCTGGGAGGGCCAGACCCAACTCAACTTCAGAACCTTTCCCAGTATGGCGCTTCGCTGGGACGTTGACGCATTTCGCTCCTTCTCTGCTCTAAAGGTTCAGGTTGAGATGCTGAGCACTTCGTCTCATCTCTCCGGTCTTATTCAGCTCAATACCAATACGATTTCGATCAGTGATTTATCTTTTTTCCTAGCGTCCAGCGATATCAATCAACTGGCAGAAAACTATGGACATCGGTTTGGGAGCGACATCCAGGGCCAGGGCATCGGGGGCGCATTTGAGCTCGCATGCATCCGCGCACTCTCGGGCCAACTGGACTGGACTGGGGGTCACTTGTCTATCGATACAGGGGGCGCCGCGACCGAACTACAGACTCCGGCGCTCGAGGGCGAATTAAGCGCCAAAGACTGTGGTGCCTTTGTCTCTTTGAGCGCTGTCGAGCAATTGGGCGCGACGGCCGATCTCTCAATTGATCAAACCGGCTGGTTCAAAGCCATCATTTCACCCAAACTAGTGTCACTAGTGACCAACAACCCAGCAAGAGGTCCAATGCAGTTTGAGGCCAAAATACGCTAACCTCCCTCGAATTGAGGATCGTTTTCATGGAATTACAAGCACTCGAAACCTTTAGCGATACCATCGCAAAAATTGCAGTGCCATTAGCAATCGTTTGTTGGTTAGCGTACGTGTCTGTTGATCAGTTTTATTTCTTTGCTGACAACGAGCAATTGATCAGCGACCTAAGAACGAGCCAACCCTCCCGCGCAGCCAATAAGAATCCGGCGCCGATTAAACTTAATCAGGCTACACTCAATCTCTTCGGAGAATCTGGGAAAGCGCAAGTCAAGGAGGTGGTTGCAGCGCCCGAGACACGGTTGAATCTAGAGCTACAAGGTGTCTTTACCAACAACAACCCTGATTTGTCCTCTGCGATCATTGCCGAGCGAGGTAAAAATGGTGAGTTATTTGGCATTGGTGACCGCGTTCCCGGTAATGCCTTTCTGCATGCAGTCGAGCAAAATCACGTTCTCATCAAGCGAGGGACCCGTCTCGAAAAACTGCTTTTCCCGAAGCAACGACTCAATATTACGAGTGCGAACCAAAGGTCCACCTCAAGTCGCGGCGCATCTAAGGCGAGATCTTCGACGAGAACAATCCAGCCATCTGTTGGAACGTCCACTCCTTCGGGTGGCAGCGAAGCGTCAGCCGCTTCCGCTGCAGGGAACAGCAGCCGCGACAAAATGTTGCGTAATCCAGAACAGGCCATTAGGGATTTCGGGTTCGAGCCGGTTGCGCCCGGTCGAGCAAGTGGCTATCGCGTCGGAACCAACGCAAGCAACTCAGCCGTCGCCAGCGCTGGTTTGCAACCTGGTGATGTAGTCATTTCGGTGAATGGGATGCCCGTTGGCGTTGCCATGAATGACGCCAGACTTTTTGACCAAGTTCGCTCCGCGGGTCGCGCTCGAGTCGAGGTGGAGAGAGAAGGACGTCGATTTTTTCTGACCGTTCCCATACCGTAGGCTGCCGGGATCCAGTAAACTAACAGATCCCGCGTTAGCACGTTCGCCCATGGTTAAAGTCAAGTGGTGTCTCCTAGTTGCCTTATCAACGCTGCTGTTATCAGCATCAGCGGCAGAGGACACATGGAAGATCAACCTAAAAAACGCTGACATTCGAGAATTCATCTCGCAGGTTTCAACCATTACTGGCCGAAGCTTCATCATTGACCCTCGAGTAAAAGGCGACGTCACCGTCGTATCGAGCACAGCAATGGATCGAAACGGCATTTACGAGCTTTTCCTCAGTGTTCTGCAGGTGCATGGATTCGCCGCGGTACCCTCCGGAAACGTTGTTAGGATCGTTCAAACCGTTCTCGCCAAGCAGAGCGGCAATCCCAATGATTTTGAGGGGGGTCTTGAATCACAAGAGCTGGTGACCCGCGTGATCCCGGTACTGAACGCGCCCTCTGACGAAATGGTCAAAGTATTAAGGCCACTAATTCCCCAGTATGGACAAATTGCCGCACTCAGTCAGCCCAACGTCCTGATCATTAGCGATCATGCGTCCAACATTAACCGACTGGTTGAAGTTGTGAACCGCGTCGATGTTGCGGACAGCCTTGAAGTGTCGATTGTCGATCTAAAAGAGGCTTGGGTGGAGGACATTGTCACGCTGCTTGAGCAACTAGCACCCGAGCAAATCGGCAAAAGCGCCAAAGGACCCAACAGAGTCAGTATTGTAGCTAGTGAACGAACGAACTCGCTGGTTATCAAGGGAGAGCGTTTCTCAGTCGCCAGAGTGAGACAATTGGTATCACAACTCGATGTTCCTGCCAATCGGTCGGGCACGATCAAGGTCGTCAGGCTCGGCCACTCCGATGCGACAAAAATGGCCGAAATTCTGAATAGCCTCGTGAAACAGCAAAAGTCGAGTGAAAGCGGTGGCATGGTCGAGGTTAGTGTACAGGCTGATGAAGCCATCAATGCCCTGGTCATTCGAGCCGATCCAGCCAACATGATCGATATCATGGATATCATCGACAGCCTGGATGTTAGACGCATGCAGGTTCTCATTGAAGCGGCCATTGTTGAGGTGACGGCAGATTTCAGCCGACAACTCGGTAGCGAACTGGCACTCGGCAGCGGAAGCTCAAGTGCAACGCCGCTGGGGCTGACAGCCCCCTCTGGCTCGCTCGCGCAAATCCTACAAGGACTGGCGATCACTGGGCAGCCGTCCACCCCAGTAAGCCTCGGGGATGCGCCCTTGATCGCGGGCGGCCGCCTCGATGCAACTGGAACGAGCTTCGCTTTTATCATCAAAGCGCTGGCAGCTAATGGCGACGTCAACTTATTGTCGACGCCAAGCATCACCACCATGGACAATGAAGAGGCGAAGATTGTGGTCGGGCAAAACGTGCCCTTTCGAACGGGATCAACAGTCACCGGCAGTCAAGGTACAACCAACCCGTTCACCACAATCCAGCGTGAGGATGTTGGTCTAACGCTAGAAGTCACCCCTCACATTAATAGCGACAATCTGGTGCGTTTGCTGATCCATCAAGAGGTGTCTGAGGTTGACGCCTCGAGCCTATCAGGCATTGGGTCACAAGCGGCAGCAGATCTGATCACTAACAAGCGCACAATTGACACCACTATTCTGGTTGAAGACAACGAAGTCATTATTCTCGGCGGCCTCATACGAGATAAAGAGACCCAAGGAGAATCCCGTGTACCTGTGTTGGGCAGTATCCCTGGGCTCGGCATGCTGTTTCGAAATCGAACGACATCTACTGAAAAGCAAAACCTGATGGTGTTCTTGCGTCCAACCGTCTTAAAGAATCAGGCAGATATCGCAGAGGCGACGGAACGTAAGTTTAATCGAGTGTTTGAGTTAGAAATCGAAGGCGAGGGAACCGCTCTCGATTCCCTCGGCGACTTGCTTGATGGCTCTTATTGAACCACTGAACTCCCTCATCCAATCCCTCCAATATCGCATTACGGCGTTTTGGCTGAAGCCTACTTTGTTGGGCGTAAAGCAATCAGCAAGAGCAAGCGCCGCGCGAATTTACGTTCTGGAGCAGCCTTCTCGCATCGATCGTGTGCTACTGAAGTATTGCATTGACCAACAAAAGACTCACCCTGACAGCTTTGATCTTAGGTCTCAATTGATAGTTCTACATACGGATCAAGGTGCTCTCGGAAGACGCACGCAAAGCGGCTTCGCTCCTCGTTTGCTGGAGCGAGCCTCGAACATCAAACCCAGCGCCATTGAGCTCGTCCCTGTGGCGATATTTTGGGGACATCAACCAGATCGAGAGCTCTCCATATGGAAGTCCGCCCTGAGTGAAGACTGGTCCGGAACATCGGCACTAAGACGGCTCCTCAACTTTGTCTTCAACCCTCACCATCTGCTCATCGAATTCGGGCAGTCGATTCTGTTTGACCCGACTAAAGATAAAGATCTGAGTCAAGAGTTGCTCGCCAGGAAGACAAGGCGTCTAGTTAGACAGCAGTTTAAAACCATGCGTCGC
The DNA here is from genome assembly GCA_913052075.1 of uncultured Gammaproteobacteria bacterium. Lineage (GTDB taxonomy): Bacteria > Pseudomonadota > Gammaproteobacteria > Pseudomonadales > Azotimanducaceae > UBA9926. Next base: position 6,166 of record CAJXDD010000061.1, on the reverse strand, counting down.
TCGGCCATTGGCCCCGATCTGTCTCACCGGAGGACACTGGTTAAAGAGCTTTTGGCAACAGCACCGGTACAGTCTGCCATTCAGGCGGAAGCAAGCACGCGCGGCCAGGCTTCAACTGACCGTCGGGCCCGAAAAATCATCGACCGACTGATATCAGACCAATCCTACCGAATTGTTCGTTTTTTCAATGGGCTACTCACATGGTTATGGCAATCCCTCTACGGAGGTATAGACGTTCGAAACATTGAATTAGCGAAGAAAGCGACTGCTGATCACCGCATTGTTTATACCCCTTGTCATCGAAGTCATATGGATTATCTCTTGCTGTCCTATGTGCTCTATCACAATGGATTGACCCCACCTCATATTGCTGCTGGCGACAACCTCAACCTGCCCCTCGTCGGCCCCCTCCTACGACGCGCTGGCGCCTTTTTTATGAGGCGTCGCTTTGGGGATGACAACCTTTACAAAGCCATTTTCACCAGCTACCTGAGGCTCATGCTCGAGAAAGGGCATGCACTTGAATATTTCATCGAAGGCGGAAGAAGCAGAACCGGTCGGATGCGCGTGCCACGCAGAGGAATGCTTGGCATGACCCTTAGAAGTGCGATGCAAGCCCCTAGCCTATCCATCGCTTTCGTCCCGGTTCACTTTGGCTACGATCGGGTTTTTGAAGTGAACAGCTACCTTTCAGAACTTGAGGGGATAACCAAGCAGAAAGAATCTCTACTCGATCTGCTAAGGGTATTTAAACGGCTCAAGCTGAACTATGGAAAAGTACAAGTTAGCTTTGGTGAGCCCGTTCTCTTCAATCCGGAGGACACGGAAAATTCGATGACTGAAGCGGGCCAAGAGCCACCCATAGCCCTAATCGAGGAAGTTGGTCCGTCAAAACAGCTTGTGGGAGAAATCGCTCAATCGATTAATTGCGGAGTCAATGCCTGCACCAGCATAGGTCCGATGACACTTTTTGCAACTGCCCTCACATTGACTCAACGAGGGGCGATTGACCGAGAGCGTCTCAAGACTCAACTCGACTTGCTCCGATCCATCATGCCGCAATCACAGCTCACTGCAGTCTGTGCTCGCAGTCCCGCCGATACGCTAGCTGAATCTGCCCTCACGCAACTCTCTATCAAACCGGACGTCGGTTCAGGAGCACCAAGTGTTCGGGTATCTAGGGTGCAACGTGCCGAACTGAGTTATCACGCCAATGACATTAGTCACTTACTCGTTACGCCAAGTCTTACTGCGCAAATGCTCGTCACATCGCATAACATTTCGACCGCGAAACTTTACCATGCTGCAGGATTACTCGATCCCTTGTTCAGCGAGGAGTTGTTTTTCGCGTCGGGGAATGAACGTAAGGCATGTCAGCGCGCGGTAAAGGCTTTCGAAGCCGCAGGGATCATCAATTCGCACTGCGATTACTGGCAAATCAATCCCGAGTCCTCAACGGGCTATTCAAACCTTTTTGATCTGAGCCAGCTGGTTCGACCGTATCTAGTGCGTTACCTTCTACTCGCGCAACACGTTCATCCTGATCGCTTTAGCACCAATGAGGCGGTCGATCGAACCAGGGCGCTAGGGCAGGATGCGCTAATCAAATTGGTCGGTCACTATCCCTGGTTCGAAAAAGATTATGATGAGGTGGTGGCAAACAAACTTTACCGTCGGGAATTGGAACGCCCCGGCTACGCGAGGCAAATCATCGATCTAACTAGCGCATTATTACCCCCAGAGATTCTTGCCAAGATCAGCGACGCGAAGCGACTATCCGAATTGAAAGACGTCGAATCGAGTGCTTCGCCCCTCTAGTGAATACAAAGGTTCTAAACGGGCGTAGCGCTGTCTTGAACGAAGCACTCTTTTCACTACAGCGCGCTTAATTCCTTGAGCCTTCGCAGCATGAAGCAGTAGGTCAACAGATTCACCTCTGCCAATGAATCGCTGCAGCATCTGCATATCACCGCTTGCAAGCGCTTGCTTCTTTTTGACAGGGAACATAGGGTCAATCACTGCGTATTTCGCGCCCCAGCTGGATTCCACAGACGAGCTTGAATCCAGATTTCGCAATCGAATATTACTTGCAGTATCGCTGATTTGACTCAGATCTCCGTGGTACTGTCGAATCCTCTGTAACCCATCTTCGAGCATAGCGTAAAGGGTCGGTGACCTCTCACACGCATAAACCGTATAGCCAAAAGTAGCGAGCAGCCAAGTATCAGTGCCTAGCCCAGTCGTCATATCAACCACCGTTTCGCCAGCTTTTCCGCCCAATGCCTTAAGTAGCAACTCAGATCGCGCGCTCAACCGTTTCATTCGAGCCCTTAACTGAGGACTATCGAAATCTACAGAAATAGGGGATTTTGGTTGCCCATGCTCCGCGAGGCAAAGCCGTCCCTCAATCTTCTGGAGACTAAAACGACTCACGGCAAAGGCTTCTTCGCCACCTCTTCGCGAACATAGATCGGTGACGCAGCCATGGGATTAACAAATCGACTGGCCTCAAACTCTACCCTTGCAAGCTCAATCAGATCGCCCATAGTCGACTGTGCCGCGATGGCCGCTTGATCAAAGGCACTAAAGTACTCGGGGGCAAACTCGGCAAACGTGTTCGCGCCTGACCCTGCCAGGATTTCGCAGTGTTCAGTGGGGATCGCAAAGTCTTTTACACAACCCACTTCATAGTGGCCGACCTGCACCGGAAAAAAATTATCGCCACATTGAAATCGAGCAAGATAGACTTCGTCGGCGCGCGCGTGTAACGCAACGGTCACGCGATCAACGGAGTAATCTCGGAACACCCGCGTCGCAATGACGCCCATGGACGGTATTGGGATAACAGGAATCTCTAAACCATAGGCCAAACCTTGAACAACACCCACAGCGATTCTCAATCCTGTAAATGAACCAGGTCCCTGACCAAAGGCAATGGCATTCAGTTGTTCTGGCGACACCTTAGCCTCTGACATCAACCGATCAATTTGATCGAGCAAGCGACGAGAATGATTTCTCACTTCACCCAATTCGCGAAGACGAACATTGTCACCATGACTCAGACCCAGCTGGAGCTGGCTGAAGGCGCAATCTATCGCCAGTATATTCGTCATTTGATATGTCATATCAGGGATTCTGGCGCATGCCCTAAAAATTCCAGCAGCTCTGCCGCCGTTTTAACCCACTCGGTATTCGGCATCCAACCTCTCAGCGCTCGCCCATAGTTCCTAGACATGAGTCTCCCATCGCCCAAGATGAACACTCCCCGATCCATTTCATGACGAATGAGCCGACCGAACCCTTGCTTCAATTCAAGACCACACCGAGGCAACAATTCATCATGAAACTCACCCAACGGTTCGCCCCAGTATTCATCTAAAGCGTTCGACTCATGATCAATATCAACCCTCTCTGGCGGCACAAAAGGTAATCGATCCATCGCAACGCATTGAATGCCTGTCTGCCGGAAATCGGTCCCTTGCCAGAAAGACTTCGATGCTAGCACGATCGCGTGATCTAACTCAGACACTGAATGGAGTAGTGGCGTAGCATCACCACCTTTATACAAAAAACACGGTGACTGCATCTTCTCGCGATAAGCACGATGCGCCGCAAATAAAGCCTCTTTGGTCGTGAACAGTAAAAGTGTTTTGACCTGACTAACCACCGGCAAGGTCGCCTCGATAAATGCCTCGGTGTGTTGCTCATCAGCCAAATCCGGCTCAAGCGAGATGCACCATGATCTTGTCTGTTTGTCAAAACGGTATGGCGTGTCGATCACTTTGCAGTCAGCCCGTTTGATTCCCAACTTTCGAGACACATAGTCGAAGTTGCCGCTCAAGGCGACAGATCCGGAGACCAGGATCACCTGTTCGAATGGAAGACACAACTCACGAAAGCAAGCTGTAATGTCTCGTTCAGAGGCCTTGAAAGTTGTCAGATCATCAAAGCTATGCCAAGTCCTTGAATTCGCCAATCGGTCCTGCACAATGAGAACGTCATCGATGAGAGCCTGCACATTGACGATGGCGTCTTCCACCCACTGGCCACTGTCTGTCAAAGCATGCAACTCCTCTAACATTTGCTCAAGCGCAAACTCGATCTCTTCAAACCGGAGCGCCAGTTGGTCCTCGCCCGAATGCCGTGATACCCCGAAAGTGGTTGTGGATTGCTCACATCCGACGAACGACCTAAGCACCCGCTCTGCCATCTGTCGTAATTCACGGTATTTGAACTGATCTCGGTCTCCCGCCTCCGAAGCTCGATCAATTCGATAAGCCAGCGCCCTAAACCGCTCACTGGTTAATGATTGGCTCGCAAAACGCTCTAATCGCTCGAGCAACAAATGGGCCTCATCTATAAGTAGGATTTCTGGCTCATCGCTGCGAGATGCAGTTTCGGCTTTTCCGAAAGTTTCAGCGATCAAGAGGTGGTGATTAATAATACTCCCCCTTAGGCGGTCCATTCGGCTAGCGAAATATGGACACGTATCGAAGAAAGAACATTGCCGACCACCACAATCCCGCGAAGAGCAAGTCACCCGATCTCGTACAGACTCAAGCGCTATTCGCTCTGGCATTTGCCACAACATCCCATGACGATGCAGTCGATACCACTCATCAATATCGCTGAGCGCCTGCAAAGCCGCACTTGTTTCTTCTCGCCCAGGCCTGGCTAGTGCTTCGCTCAAGTTCCGAGGACACACATAATTGTCTCTGCCCATTCTCAACTGGATAGGAGCACGATCGCCGGTCGCGGCTCTCGCAACTGGGAGGCTTTGATCCAATAGCTGGGTTTGCAGCACCCGCGTTCCTGTGGCAATCGTAAAATGACGGGCATCGATCAACAGCGGAATGAGATAACCCAGGCTTTTACCTATACCCGTCCCTGCCTCTATCACTGTCACCCCAGTCTGCCTAAGGGCAGACATGATAGTCGTCATAAACTCGATTTGCTCTGGTCGCTTCTGGTAGCCCGGCAATTCATTTTCCAGACTGGCCATTGCCTCGAGTAAAACTGAATCGTTATTCTTCACGAATCTCCAAAAAGTGTGCTCGTCATGCCCATTGATCAGCCTCAAATCGGCCCCGCAACCTGGTGCGGTATTATTCTTGCGGGCGGCGCAGCGTCTCGATTGGGCGGCGTTAACAAGGCCCTGCAACACTATCGCGGCAAACCCCTTATTACCTATCCTCTATCCGTGCTGGCCCAGACCTGTTCAGAAATCGTCATCAGCGCCAACAGAGACCTTGAACAACTGTCAGCGTTCGGTTGCCCCATCGTTACCGACCAAACCGAGGGTTTTCAAGGACCGATAGAGGGGATCAAAGCCTCCACCCGTTCGAGTGCCGCCAACTACTTCCTCATTCTTGCCTGCGATATGCCCCATATAGGGCAGGAGCAAATCGTCTCTTTACAGCTAACACTGACGAGTAATCAATCCCTAGAAGCCGCACTCTATTGTACCCATGAATCTTTGCAACCAGGCTTAATGGCTATAACAGCGAGCGCGGCTCGGTCTCTGCAAATTGATCGGCCGCTTGAGAACCCGTCGCTTAAGGGTTGGCTCGGCCACTTAAACACTGAGGTCATTCCTGAGGCCCGATCAGAGCTATTTGCTAATCTCAACCGGCCCGCTGACTTTGGGGCCGCGCGTTAACGACAGATATCTCACGAGGCAAAAAAAACCCTCCATGAGGAGGGTTTTTAACAGCGTCTCAGCGCTACTTTTTCTTCTTAGCTGCAGGCTTCTTTTTAGCAGCTGCCTTTTTGGCGGCTGGCTTCTTAGCTGCGGCTTTCTTAGCAGCAGGTTTCTTAGCAGCAGGTTTCTTTGCAGCTGCCTTTTTAGCGGCTGGCTTTTTCGCAGCAGGCTTCTTCTTAGCAGCTGCCTTCTTGGCGGCCGGCTTCTTCGCAGCGGCCTTTGGCGGGACGCCAACGAACGTATCTGGCCCCACGGGACCCATGGTGGTGGTATTCGCAGGGCTCGCGGCGGCCTTCGTCGATCAGCCGGCGCTCATCTTTAAGGCGGTGGTCCTCGCCGGCGTGATCCAGATCCTTCTTGGCGTGCCGCGACTTGGCACCTACATCCGCCTCGTACCCTATCCCGTGGTTTCGGGCTTCATGAGCGGGATTGGCTGCATCATTATTATCCTGCAGGCATCCCGCA
>CAJXDD010000060.1:0-13170 GCA_913052075.1 uncultured Gammaproteobacteria bacterium | reverse complement strand
CCGATTCAAGGGAAGGAATGTGCTCAGCCTTCTTAGAATTGTATTCCGACACAGACATTACTGTTGCTCTCAATGAAGTCAAAGGCCGCGTGGACGGGATTAGCACCTTCCCGCAGGAAACTGAGAAGCCAATCATCTCCTCTATGCAATTTGCTGGTCAGACAATCAGCGTCGTGCTCTCCGGTCAAACCGACGAAGTGACGCTGAAGTTATTGGCTGAAGGCATGCGGGATGACATCGCCGCGCTGGATGGCATTTCCCAAGTCAGCGTAAATTACGCGCGCCCTTGGGAGATCTCAATTGAAGTCAGTGAATACACGCTGCGTCAATATGGTCTCACGCTTGAGACTGTGAGCCGAGCAATTCGCGCCGCCTCACTTGATATGCCAGGAGGATCCATCAAAACTGCCGGTGGGGAAATTCTTATCCGAAGCCAGGGTCAAGTATACCGAGGCATCGAGTACGCAGACATCGAAATCCTCACGCTTGCAGACGGGACCGCCTTGAAATTGGGCAATATTGCTGAAGTCAAAGACGCATTCCAAGAAGGATTCCTGAAAGCCAAATACAACGGCGACCCTGCGGTTACTATTTCTGTTTATCGAGTGGGCGACGAAGATACGATCACGTCTGCTGATGCGGTAAAAAATTACATTGAGGAGCAGCGGCGGACTTTACCAAACGGTCTTGATCTCAACGTATTCATTGATGAGTCAATCCCTCTTAACCGCCGTATCAATGCGCTCACTCAAAACGCCTATGCGGGCCTAGCCCTTGTGCTGATAATTCTGACGCTATTTCTGCGCTTTAAGGTCGCGCTTTGGGTCTCTGCTGGCATACCCATAGCAATCATGGGCGCCATCTGGATGTTCCCCGCCGCTGGACTAAACATCAGCTCACTCACCGTGCTCGCCTTTATTCTTGTGCTCGGTATCGTAGTTGACGACGCGATCGTCGTAGGTGAGCGCATATTTGCCTGGGAGCAAAAAGGAATTGCGAAGCGGGAGGCTGCTATTGAGGGCGCTCATGAGGTGCTCACACCCGTTATTTTTGGCGTACTCACAACCATGGCAGCGTTCCTACCGATCCTGCTCATCGCAGGCAGGATGGGCGATTTTTTCTCGCTGATCGGTTGGGTGGTTGTGATTTGCCTGGCGTTTAGCATCATCGAATGCATGCTTATCCTGCCAAGCCACTTGGTGCACCGAAAAACAAAAGCACAAGAATCTGATAACCCGATCGCCGTTCAAAAGTGGATTCGATTCCAAACCTTTTTCTCTGAGCGAATGCAACTTTTCGCTCAAAACGTTTATCAACCTGTGTTGATGAAAACCCTCGAATATCGCTGGGTCACTTGGGCAGCTGCCACCGCGGTGCTCATCATGGCGCTCGCACTGGTGATCTCCGGCCGAGTCATTTTTCAGTTTTTCCCCGCGGTCGAGGGCGATCGGGTATACGCAACACTTCTGATGCCTGAAGGCATTAACGTCGAGCTCACCGAACAGGGTGCGAGGCAAATAGAAAACGCCGTCACTCTCCTGAAAGCTGAAATCGCCAGAGACCTCAATCGTCCAGCTAGCGTAGGCCCTGTTAGGAACGTTTTCTCATCCATCGGTGCAAACGCAGCCCGCTCGTCCGGTCCGCCTAGCCGAACAGCAGGTGGATCCCACCTAGCTGAGGTCGTGCTGGAGCTCGACCCCATCGAAACGCGGCCTGGATGGAACTCCACTCGCGTCGCCGCGCGCTGGCGTGAGCTGACAGGCCCCGTGACGGACGCCGTCGATTTACAGTTCAGCGCAGATTCATTCAGCGCCGGTGACCCCATTGGACTACAAATCAAAGGACGAGACGTCACAGAGCTTGCCGCCGCCGCAAAACATCTCAAAGCGACGCTCGAGCAATACCCTGGAGTCTTAGATCTCTCGGATTCATTCAGGCCGGGCAAACAGGAGGTTCAGATAGATCTGCGCGATGACGCACGATCCCTTGGGGTCACTCTCGCCGATCTCGCAAGGCAAATCAGGCAAGCATTTTATGGTGATGAGGCGCAGCGCATTCAGCGAGGCAATGATGACGTTCGCGTGATGGTCCGATATCCAGAGCGCGAAAGGCAATCTCTAGGAAATTTGGAAGAGTTCCGGGTTCGACTAAGTGACGGCGCCGAGGTTCCCTTTGGCACTGTGGCAGAAATCGATTACGGGTATAGCTATTCGTCGATCCGCAGGGAAAATCAGGAGCGCGTGATCAATGTCAGAGGCGATATCGATCGTAGCCAAATCACTGCCGAAGCGCTGCTACCAGCGCTTCAACAACAGATCTGTGCCAAAGAGACGAGCTTTTCCAACCCTAACCGACCTTGTAAAAATCCGGATTTCCCAGGCGTATCGTTTGCGCTCGGCGGTGAGCAGCTTGAGCGTAGCAAGGTCACTTCGAGCCTTGGCCAAAATATATTGCTGGCGATGATTCTGATCTACGCATTGCTTGCAATTCCTTTGAAGTCTTATTTTCAACCGCTGGTTATCATGAGCGTCATCCCATTTGGAGCCGTTGGAGCCATCGTTGGCCACTACGTCATGGGCTGGAACCTAATTTTCTTCTCGTTGCTGGGAATCATCGCGCTCTCCGGAGTGGTTGTGAACGCGTCACTCGTGCTGGTAGATTTCATTAACCGTCAAAGAGCAGCCGGTACCCCATTATTTGAGGCGGTAACCCAAGCCGGCGTCGCTCGCTTTAGGCCCATCATTTTAACCTCGGTCACCACCTTCGTAGGACTAATCCCTCTCATGACCAATGACGATCCAGAGACGTTCATGTTTATCCCCATGGCGATCTCGCTAGCTTTTGGCGTGCTGTTCGCCACTGCGATCACGCTGTTCTTAGTGCCCAGTCTGTACCTGATGCTGGAGGACTTCCTCTCACTCTGGGGCCGCCGCTCCGAAGAGTTGGGCAGAGGCACCAATCAAATCGAGAGCGGCCAGGAGGCCATCATAAATGGCCAGAATATTTGAGCCTAGGCGAGAGAGCACCCGAAAAAGTTGGTGCTCCGTATACAGAATCTGATAGCTATAGCGTCTTAGCAAAAGGGTTTAGGGGCAGTCAATGCTCTCCTTGCCATCAGGAAACACCCCATCTCTTCTAAATAGTTCGCAGAACCGATTGGCCTCCGCTACGAGAGTAACGAGCGGGCCCGGGCTGACTTAAACAAAACTTAGCCCTTGATTACGAGAATGCAGGACCCAAGCTAACCGATGTCTCATCAGGATTGAGTCTTCACTTTCTTGAGAGCGCATCAGTAAAAAGTTCGCTCAAACTCAAGCCACGCCCCTTGTTCTTAGTTCACGCGAGCGTCAGCTATGGCTTGTGCTCCCAAACTTAGTTCTGCAGCCATAAACGTATGCGCTTGCGGCATGGCAAAGTCGGTATCGTTCAATGTGTCCTCGATCAGCCGGCCAAAATATGGGAAACCCACTTTTCCTGTAACCTCATGGCGCTCCTCGGACTCTTCAGTGACGATCATCACAACATTCGCCTTCAGTTCTGGTGCGGCTAGGTCAATGTACTTCCGGCATTCGATGCTGCCCTTGGTCCCCTGAAGGAACAGTCGGCCATCCCCCCAAGTTCGGAGTCCTCCTGGGGTAAACCAATCGACACGAAAATAGCCCGAGGCGCCAGACGGCGCGGTTAAGGAAAATTCACCAAAGTCCTCGAGCTCTGGATAGGCCTGGTGATGCAAATTCGCTGCTCGCGCGAACTCGACTACCGCGCTATCTGACCCAGTAAAGCTGAGGAATTGCTCTGCCTGATGACTACCTAGATCACAAATAATTCCGCCATATTCAGCCCTTTCGAAAAACCAGGGTGGGCGCTGGGAAGCCGATAACCGATGCGGGCCTAACCCCAACACTTGAACCACTTCACCGATCACCCCAGCGTTTACCAATTGGAGCGCGTGCTCGGTTGCTTCGTTTTGCAATCGCTCGCTATAACAAACGGCATACCGACGACCCGATGAGTCAGCCAGTTTACGAATATATTCAAGTTGCTCGAGACTAATGAACGGACACTTGTCCGTAAAATAATCCTTACCCGCTTTCATCACAGCAGCACCTACGCCCGCACGAAGATTCGGTATCGCTGCAGCAGCTACGAGTTTGATACCTTGATCTACGAGAATCTCATCAAACGCTTTGACTCTACGCGCCTCCGGGAATTTCGAGAGCATTAACGCCGCTTTATCGTCGTCAGGCTCATAAATAAGAGACAGATTGGCGCCTGCTGCAACGAGGTTGGCAACCATTCCGTAAATGTGTCCATGATCAAAGAAAGCGGCGGCGATCGGACATTCCCCGAATTCACAGACGGGTCCCTGACTTGCCGTGACTGGAGCGTAATGCATACCAGAAGTCACGTACCAAAGCTCCCTGATAGGTCCGTCACTGATCCGCCATGGGGATTTTTTCCCTTCCTCAAACTTTGCTTTTCGCTTCGTTTTTGCCCGTTAAGCCAGCGACGGTAGCGACCAGCATCTAAAGGCAACTGAACCACCTGACCTGAACCACCGGAAAGCAACATCGCATTGGCGAGCTCCACCGAAGAGATACCTTCAACGCCGGGTGCAATCAGTGGTTCTTCACCTCGCACCGCCCGCGCAAAATTGTCCAGAATCGTTCGGTGTTGCCCTCCATCACCCTCAAAACTGATCTCTTCTATCTTTACGGCTGGCTTCTCAAATGGTCTGTTGTTTTCAATAGACTCTGTGATGCTCAATGCATTCCGTTGGATGCGCAGTGGAGCACCCATTTCAAAAGTCAGCGTTGCTCGATCGCATACAACATCAAGGATATTGTGGCCAGGCGCCTCGCCAGTGCTAGTAATGAAACTCCCAGTCACTCCCTGGTCGTATTTCAATACGGCGTGGACCTCATCCTCGACGTCGATATTGTGCCAGCGACCGAAGCCACACTCAGCAAACACGGCATTAGGCGATCCAAATAGCCACGTCAGCAGATCTAACTGATGAGGCGCTTGATTGAGCAGGACCCCACCGCCCTCGCCCGACCAAGTGGCACGCCAACCTCCGCTGTCGAAATATCGCTGACTCCTGAACCAATCTGTGATCGTCCAGCTAAACCGCCTCAAGGCACCAAAAGTTTCTGCCTGCAGCACTTCCTTTAGATATCTGTAGGCGGGATGCACTCGCTGGTTAAACATCGCACCAAAAACAAGATCAGTTCCAGTGAAGGCCGCCAATAATCGCTCTGCATCACGTTTATCGACGGATATGGGCTTTTCGATCAGCACATTGAAACCCAGGTTCAATGCTTTTATCCCAAGCACCGTATGGTCATAGTGTGGCGTCGCGATCAAGACTGCCTCAAGAGACGATCGCATGGCTTTACTGCGAAGCAGCGTGCTGCCCGACGAGAAAGCCCGGATGCCCTCCTCTGCGACCGAAGCTGTGCGCTCCTCATCCACATCTGCGACCGCGATTAGCCGGAAGCGATCCGATCGCTTTAACCACTCGCTGTGCAGGAGACCCATATTGCCGAGCCCAATTACCCCGATATTAATGGGTTCCATCACCCTATCGCCTCTTTCAAAAACTCACGACTTTGCTTGAGGCACTCAAAAGGATCCTCTCCGTAGCAACGATCCTGTTCTACAAAGTAATAGTCAATCGGTTCGGCCTCCGCGGCATCCAAGATTGGTCCCCAATTCATATTGCCTTGCCCTATCGCAGCAAATTGTCGTTCGTTGTCAGCGCTCAGTCTGAAATCTTTCAAGTGAAGTAAAGGCATGCGATGTCCGACCTGCTGAATCCATTGAACTGGATCGGCGCCCCCTGCGACCACCCAGTGCGTGTCGACCTCGAACCCTAACTCAAAGTCGAGAGACGCGTCGACGAGGTGCTGAAGCCACGGCTTACCTTGAAAATGCTGGAACTCATGATGATGGTGATGATAGGAAAACGTAATCCCTGAGGCGCCAAGCTTATCGACAATACATCTAGCTTCTTCGACAAACTGGTTGAGCCCTGCTAGGGTCAAATAGGTATCAGGGGGAATCATTCCCACAGCGGTATGATGACATTCCAATACTTGATGCTCTGCGATGACATCATCCAGCTCTGCAAGGAGCCTTGGCCACGGAGTATGGGTTGCACTAACAGTCAAGCCCGCATCAGCAACGCTTTTGGCAACCTCTTCAACCGGTATCGGACCAAAAGCAGATGCTTGGATCGTGTCATATCCGATCTCTTTTACCCGTGCTAAAGCCTCTCTTAACTCCCCAATCGTTTGCGTCCACCGTCGCAACGTGAACATCTGCACCCCTACTTCAGCCATCTGCTCTCCCTCTTGCTCGTAGTCGTTTGGATTCGATCGTGTCAATCTCCATCATCTCTCAGAACACCTTATGGTTGATGTGCTTGGTTTCTGACTAGGCACAGTTCTCAATTCATGACAAAAACTAATCGGTGCACCGTAACTTTTTTGATTCAAACCTGACCATCGATCTTCTTGAACGATCGGTTGATGATTATTCCGATAGCCACATTGCGAGTCGGCGGAATAGCGCCTCGGGTTGGTCGTAGTGAACCATGTGTCCCGCGTCTTCGACTACCCAAAGTTCACTACTCGGAATAAGCTCGACCCGTCGGCGGAGCTCACTCTCATACAGTGCATGCTGATCTGTCAGCTCGGGGTGCATACCAAGCCAATAATCCAGCCCGTTGCTGCCGGTAACCACCAGCGTTGGGCAACGAATCGCTTGCAGCAGCATTTCTGAGTCCCGATGCGAAAAGCTAGACCAGATTTGCTGCGCCCTGGCATCAAATGCCCACGTCACACCGCCATCAACTGACTGGGTTCCGTATTTAGCAAGCCTCAAGGCTTCTCCACGACTAAGTTTTGGATTGTTTCTCGCCAAACGATCAGCGGCTTGTTGAACACTCGTCATGGGTTTGGCCTGGTAAGCAGGCATCAATCGATGCTCCACCTCGGCCCGACCCGACGCAGCCATACGATTGGGATCATCTGCAGCAGGAGGCCTGGGTGGTCCAAACCCATCAATGACCACTAACCGCCTCACTTGATCACCAAAATAGGCAGCGTAGCGTGTCGCGATATGACCCCCAAGACTGTGGCCGACCAGATCAAATTGCTCGAGCGATAACTGCTCGCTGACGAATCGAAGGTCTGCAACAAATTCAACAAGGGAATAGCTGTTAGCCCAATCACTCCGGCCATGGCCCCTTAAGTCTGGCAACAACACTCTTGAATACGGGAAATAGGACGCGATCGCTCGGAGGCTATTGCCATGATCGCGCATTCCATGCAGACAGACGATCGTGTGATCGGCTTCTGTTAGTCCGTAATCCCCGACCCAAAGCCGGCCGCAAGGGGCTTCCTCGAGCCAGTGGCCAGACGCATCATCCTGCGCTTTCAGCATGAGTTCCTTTCCTCATCTAGCCGCAAATCAACCAGGTTACTTCTTCAACCCTCTGCCACAGGTTGCGAGTAAATTGGTCGTCTCGCTCTACGCGACTGAGATGATGACCAATCTGCTCAACCGCGCCCCATCGCGTAAAAGGCTGCGTTGGGTTTGACCTCAGCAGTATTTGCCAAGCGATTGCTCATCGCGAAGAATGCGGTGACTGCCATGGCGTCCCAAACATCTTCTTCTGAGAAACCTTTTTGTTTCATGTCAAGGAGGTCCGCTTCTCCGACCCTGCCAGGACTCGTTGCTATCTTCGCCGCAAACTCAAGCAATGCAGATTCTCGGTCAGTCAAATCCGCCTTCCGAAAATTAACCGACACCTGATCGGCAATCAGCGGGTTTTTGGCACGAATGCGCAATATCGCTCCGTGCGCGATGACGCAATAATGACAATCATTGAGAGCTGAGGTAGCGACCACGATAAGCTCTTTCTCTGCCTTGGTTAACGAGCTATTGTTCTGGTCCATCAGTATGTCGTGATAATTGAAGAAGGCTCGAAACTCATCTGGCCTCCTAGCCATAGCTACGAAAATGTTGGGAAGGAAACCTGATCTATTCTGAATATCGTCCAGCCTCATTCTAATATCATCTGGCAGTGTCTCAATTGGGGGGGTTGAGAAGAATTCGGTGTGTGTGATGTCAGTCATGTTGTCCTCCTCAGCAATTATTTGATTCATTTACACGTTATCGAGATCCGTGAGCCCACGCTCGGCGAGCGACGGGACTGATTTCCCACACCCGCGCGCGTCAGCTACTGTCAGCCAAAGCGGTCCCTGTCTCCTTATCAACCAGCTCAAACCTAGTAAGTCAGTCCATGATAGCTCGCCACTGCTAATCCAGCGGCCACGCTAGTAAACGGGTCATGCTCGACAACCTTGCCCGGAAAAATGTTGTTCAAGCGGTCTCGTATACAGGCGATCAGGCTTGAGCCCCCGGTACGAATCACTAAACTGACGGTCTTTTCATCAACGCCCGCCTCACAGAGCGTCTCAATGATCAACTCATCGATCTCCGCCAGCAGCGGCGATAGCATGGATTCGAAAGAGCTACGGCTGATATTAATCTCCAAGTCGAGCTCCGGTATATCGATGGTTGCTGTCGCTTGACTTGAGAGCTCGGCCTTCGCTTTCCTTAGTGCCTGAAATACAACATAGCCATAATTGTGAGTAATCAATTCATCTAGTCTGCGGAGCTGATTGGCGCATTCAGGATTATCGGTCATGCAGTCTTTGATCTTGGAACGATAACGATTCTGGTTCAGCGTGTATGTCACAGGCCAATTCAACAACAGGCTCTCAAACTCTTTAAAAGGAAAATCCGTTTCGATCCAGGATCCATCAATCCGGCGTGACCACTTAACGCCCTTACCAAGCTCCGGAAACAAGTAACGCTCAAAAAGCAGCTGGTCAATATGATCACCGCCTTTCGGCAACCCTTTGGTAGCGAGCACTTGGAACTGCCTCCCTGCGTACCGCACCACACTAAGATCTAAAGTTCCACCACCAAAATCAAAGGTCAGAGCAATGCCTTTTGAATCAGCGGCGCCATCCTTCTGATGCGCGTGCAGGTAACTCAGGGTCGCAGCGAGGGGCTCTGGATAGAATGTACTTAATTGAAATCCAGCGTATTGCGCGGCCTCTTTTAGGCGATCCAGAGCAAGGGGAGTTGCGACAGTGTGATCTCCCTCAAACAACACCGGGCGGCCAATGGAGGGAGGCTGTCCCCCCACAGGCAAGACTCGCTCAACGGACTGCCGCATTCTTAGGAAAATGGGTGTAACCAGGGCCACAAGCCGAAAAGGTGAATCGAAAACCATAAGTCGGCGAACGCTAGCATTCCCGAGCAAGCGTTTAACCCCCCTGAACAGCCGACCAGGTAACCCGCGATCGATCACTGCGGCGCCATAGACATCGACCGTTTCTACATCAGGCGCAGCAAGCGGATTGCCTCCACCACCCTCTTCCATAAGCAATTGAGTCTTGGCAATGACTTCAGGAGTTAACTCGACGACTCGATCTCGGTTCTCTTCAATGTATTGCAACACCGCTGCTTGTCCGGTCTTAACACGCAACTCACGGTCCAGATGACAGGCTGTTGGCATCACGATCGAATCTGTTTCTAACTTGACGAGGTGAATGTTTTCACCATCAAACCAAGCCGCGGCAGAATTCGATGTTCCATAATCTATGCCGATACCCAATTGAGTCATCGTACTTCCTTACTTACCAGCATTCCGAGGGTGTGAGCGCAGGTCGCGATCACCCATCACATTTACTCTCGACAACTGGATTTCACTATTGTTTCCTAGCCGTCCTGCCTCGATGAAGGACCACACGCCAGGTTAACATAGGCTGTTTTTTGAGCGGGGCCTAATACCAGTGAATTTCTACGATTTGTCCATAAGACAGATCTGACCGCTTGAGAACTACGCCGCTTCCAAACTAGCATGCTAATTGCATCAATCGAAAATAGAAGCTCGAGATGAATAACGCAGCTCTGCCCAAAACGGCGATACCCAGTATCGGCATTTCGGTTCGATCAAGTTACGGACGTATGACCGATCCGAGAACGGGCGCCCAGCAGGTCATCGATCGCGCAGCTGCGGCTGAAGCCTCAAAACTCGACAGCCTGTTCCTTGGCGATCACCACGCAACCCTAACGCCCTACTACCAAAATATACCGATGATGGGACGCTTGCTTGGCAATTGGTCCGGATCCACCTGCGGGGTTTTAGTGCTTCTCCCACTATGGCATCCGGTCCTGGTTGCGGAGATGCTGTCCACGCTAGCCTCGATCACTTCGAGCAGATTCGTTCTTCAGGCAGGAATAGGTTACGGGAAAAAACAATTTTCTGCGCTCAGTGCCGATTACGAGCGTCGAGGCGAGCGATTTGAGCAAGCACTAAATATCCTGAAAGCGCTTTGGTCCGGAGAGATTGTTACCAATGAGTTATGGGAAGTCGAGCGAGCCGTAATCAGTCCAACACCATCTGAACCGATTCCCATCTGGATTGGTGCCACTGCACCCGTTGCTCTGAAGCGAGTTGCCCGCATGGGTCATAGCTGGCTGGCCGATCCTGGGCTAACCAAACCCGATTTATTGCTGAAAAGAGACCTATACCTAGCAGAGTGTGAAGCCCAGGGTAGCTGCCATGCATCCCAAATGGCAGTGAGACGCGATGTTCACGTAGCAGGGTCACGCAGGGAAGCCGACTCTCTCAAAGTTGACATCGAGTCCAGTTTGTACCGAGGAATCGATCCAGAAGCCTTGGTTATTGGCACGATAGATCAAGTCGAAAGGTACTTCATGGATTTAGCTGAAATGGGCTTTACCGACATAATTACGCGACACTTACACCCAGACCAATCCTCTGCCATTCGATCTATCGAACGCTTGGGACTAGTTCACGAAAACCTAAATGCAAGGTAGAAGCCCTCTCAAATCGATTTCGTTTGTGCTGTGTGCAGATACCTATTAGCCATGTTTATATTGCAAAAACAGATTGAACATCGATGCTTCGGCATGTTGGGCGACAATCGCGCAGAAAAATAGGCATAGTCGATCCTTCAGTCACTTAGTAAAAAGTTTGTGCCTTTGGTACCAGCCCAGAAACTCACTGCCGTTCGGCAACTTGACTTCCCCCTTTGGACATACGCCTCAGCAGCGACTTTGCGCTGGTTTGTACGAGAACCCGCT
Organism: uncultured Gammaproteobacteria bacterium; assembly: GCA_913052075.1. GTDB lineage: Bacteria > Pseudomonadota > Gammaproteobacteria > Pseudomonadales > Azotimanducaceae > UBA9926. Next base: position 1,977 of record CAJXDD010000060.1, on the reverse strand, counting down.
CCTGGCTAAACGTTGACAATGATTTGTGCGCTTCCGACACGCCTTGTGTTCCGATATGCTTCCACCATGACCGATTTCGTTTCGTCAGAACCAAACGCAATTACCCAAAGGCTCGGCAGGCTTATCCTTTCAATAACTGGTTGGAAAGTTGATGGCGTTAAGCCAGACGTCACCCGAAGCGTGATTATAGCCGCCCCACACACAAGTAATTGGGACTTTTTATATCTGTTAGCTGCCGCGGCAAGCCTTAAGGTTAAGATTCATTGGTTGGGCAAATCGAGCCTATTCTGGGGCCCCATGGGCCCAATCATGCGTCGCCTTGGAGGCATTCCTGTCGACCGTTCAAAATCGAATCAGCTGGTGAAGCAGCTGGTTACCCGTTTCAAAAAAAATCAAAATCTCCACATTGTAATCCCACCGTCGGGCACTCGTGGGTTTACCAAACATTGGCGGTCCGGTTTCTATCACCTAGCCCGCCAAGCCAACATCCCAGTGATATTTGGATTTTTAGATTATCCAAAAAAGATCGCTGGCATCAGCACACCGCAAATCATGACTGGAGATCCTGGCTTTGATATGGAGCGTATTCGCGCATTTTATAAGGACATAACAGGACGATATCCAGCACTCGCAAGCAGGATCTCGCTTCAGGAGGAACGGGCCTAAGTAAACAAAGGGACTCTAAACCAGATGGTTAGCGGTGTTGCTAATGTGCTCCCCCATCAATCGCGAGTATTGCTCCGGTTGTGAACCCAGCTCCCTCGCCGGCAAAGTAAAGCGCTGCTGCAACCACCTCATCAGGCTGCCCTCCACGCTGCATAGGGATTGACGATCGCGCGCGTTCGTTAAAAGCATCCATATCCCAGGCGTCAGCAATATCCGTCAAGAAAGGACCGGCCATAATGCAGTTTACCCGGACTTTTGGCCCATAAGCTGCGGCGAAGGAACGCGTAAGATTATTCAATCCCGCTTTCGCAGCCCCATAGGGCTCAGAAGTGGGACTTTTATTCACGGAAGCCGTGCTGCTGATATTGATGATCGCGCCGCCATCTCCGTTCATCATTCTTTCACCCACATTCGCCATCAGTCGAAAAGGGCCTTTCAGATTTACACTAACTACTTTGTCAAAGAGCGCCTCGCTCACCTCAGACAGAGATGGGTATAGCGGAGACATACCCGCATTGTTCACCAAGACATCAATGCGGCCGAATCGTTCAATAACTGCTTCAACCATTCGATCTAGATCGTCCCAGTCTCCCACATGAGTGCTTCGCGTAAACGTGTCTATTCCGTATGCCTCCCTTAGCTCGGTCGCCGTCGCGTCACAACCTTCTAGTTTCCGACTGACGATGGCTAAGTTAGCGCCGCGAGCAGCAAACCCATGGGCCATTGCTTTACCAAGCCCCCTGCTACCACCAGTAATCAGAACGACCTTATCTTGAAAGTCTTGTGACATATGTGTTTTCCCTATCCAAGTTGTTAAGAGGCACCCAACATCTAATCCTCGATCGACCAACCTCTGAGTAGGCCGGCTTACAGGAAACTATTCCACGAAAAATCAAAGCTTAAAAGGACTCAATCGTCTAAATCTGCTTGGGCGAGCACCAAACCCAATTGAGGTTTCTTTAAAATAGCGTCTGGCAAATAGCGTTCAACTGTTCCCTACTCTGAGGTAATTTAGGCACCTTGTGTATATAAGGCCGGGTTGATTAAGGCGATGGAGTTATTTGCCCACGCGAACACATCCTAAAAAACATAGGGCTGCAACAACACCCATAGCCGAAGCGAAGAAATAGGGAATCGCAAAATTGCCCACAGAGCCATAGATCGCACCCAACACGCCTGGCCCTCCGGCAACACCAAGCACACTAAACAGATTCGCCCACGAAAAAAGACGACTGTAGTCCAGCAGGCCAAATCGCTCGGCGACGATCAACGGCTGTAGCATTAGAAGATTACCCACTGATAAACCGAATA
>CAJXDD010000059.1:0-13199 GCA_913052075.1 uncultured Gammaproteobacteria bacterium | reverse complement strand
TAGAACTGACCCATCGCGCTTCAACGCGAACGAACTTTGCTCAAGGTGCGGTTGCCGCAGCGAAGTGGTTGAGCAGGCAGTCATCAGCCGGCCTTTACGGTATGGAGCATCTCATCGCGAATCCAGGAGGTTAGTCCTTAAAGGATGCAGGTAACCATCGCTTGGGCAGAAGGCATGTGAGAGATCAAGTGATGGCAATCCCTCTTCTCCATTTCTTCGTCACTCACTTGTAGTGGCTCACGCGGAGTGCAAAACCAGACGCCTCAGGGTTCCATCCCGTTTGTATAGCGTCTTGAGGGTTGTCACTCATTGGGCGCTCGCTGTAATTAACATCACCCTAAGAAAACGGTTCCCCACTGCAATAAACGCTACCGGGGCGTTGATTGCATCTTGATCGATTGGGCGATCAATATTCTAGGTCCGATTGAGTCTCTATAGAGCGCCCGCGACAGACGCGATAGCCACCATCAGATGATGCCGCTAATAGTGGAACTAGTGGACTCATGATTAGGGCGATAGACGCAGACTGGAATGTAGGCAATCACCACCTCAAAAATACGAATTCTGCTGGCGTCTTGCCGCTGCCTCAATTACAATTCGCGCCTAGTATGAAAACGACATCCCATTTCAAAAAAGCGAGGACGGGCAACCTTCCTCGCTTTTTTTTGGTTTCGAATTTGTTGGTCACCTATGACAGATTGCTGGGGGAGCGCTCATGACCTTAGAGGCGGTTCTGGTTTTGGCTGGCGGAGCGGTTTTCAGAGGGAAGAGTGTAGGCTCGGTGGTTGGAACGTCCGTCGGAGAAGTCGTATTTAACACAGCGATTACCGGATATCAGGAAATTCTGACGGACCCGTCATATGCGAAACAATTGGTAACACTCACTCATCCTCACATCGGCAATGTCGGATGCAACGCCGAAGATAGTGAGTCTAGCCAAATTGCGTGCGCAGGACTCCTGATCAGGGACTTATCCCCCCTCGCGTCCAACTGGCGTCATCAGGTGTCGCTGCCAGAATATCTGGATAGGCACGAGACACTTGGCATCTCAAATATAGACACGCGCGCGCTGACTCGGATCCTCCGTAGTGAGGGTTCTCAAGGCGGGTGCTTAATGGTTGGGGAGTCTTTAGCTGAGGGCGATATCCAGCGTGCATTGGCAAAGGCCAAGGCATTCCCTGGCCTTGCCAATATGGACCTTGCTCAGGTTGTCACCACCCCAGAGTCCTATGAGTGGCGTGAGGCAAGCATTGAGCAGTTCAAAGCCGAATCGAGATTAACTAGGCAGGGCGTACCTGAATCTCGTTTTCGAGTGGTCGCCATGGACTTTGGCGTGAAGAAAAATATTCTTCGAATGCTTGTGGATCGAGGCTGCGACGTTACTGTGGTTCCAGCCAAGACGACGGCCGAAGAGATCATGGCCTTCAGTCCAAACGGAGTGTTTTTGTCTAACGGGCCAGGAGATCCGGAGCCCTGCGACTACGCCATAACGGCGATCAAGGCGCTGTTGCAAAAGGACATACCCTTATTTGGGATCTGCCTCGGCCATCAATTGTTGGGGCTAGCCTCTGGCGCGACCACTAAAAAGATGCCCCATGGGCATCATGGGGCGAATCACCCAGTTCAAGACCTAAAAACTGGCGAAGTGCTCATTACCAGTCAAAACCATGGATTTTGTATTGATGATAATTTGCCGGATCACGTCCGAGTCACACACAAGTCATTGTTCGATGGCACCGTTCAAGGCATCGAATTAGACAATGCGCCGGCGTATGGCTTTCAGGGTCATCCGGAGGCGAGCCCCGGTCCCCATGACGTTGCCCCGCTCTTCGATCATTTCATTCACCTGATGCAGGATAGGTCTCTTCATGCCAGCTAGAGATGATTTAAAAAGTGTACTGATCATTGGGGCGGGGCCCATTGTGATCGGGCAAGCTTGCGAGTTCGACTACTCTGGTGCTCAGGCTTGCAAGGCCCTGAAGGAAGAGGGATATCGGGTGATTCTGGTGAACTCAAATCCGGCTACCATCATGACCGACCCTGACACGGCCGATGCGACTTATATTGAACCTATCCATTGGCGGGTCATCGAAAAAATCATTTCGAAGGAGCGTCCAGACGCTTTGCTCCCGACGATGGGAGGACAAACAGCGCTAAATTGTGCGTTAGACCTCGCTCGAGAAGGGGTACTTGACCGCTACAACGTGGAGTTGATCGGAGCAAAAAAAGAAGCGATCGATAAGGCCGAAGATCGTCAGCTATTTGATCAGGTGATGAAGTCGATCGGACTCGAGACGCCCAGAAGCGGTATCGCTCATTCCCTTGAGGAGGCGAAGCAAGTTCAGTCTAGACTGGGGTTCCCCTGCGTGATTCGGCCCAGTTTCACGCTTGGCGGATCTGGCGGCGGAATTGCCTACAACCTGGATGAGTTTGTTGAGATATGTACGCGAGGGCTAGATCTCTCCCCAACGAATGAACTACTGATCGATGAATCGCTTCTGGGCTGGAAAGAGTTCGAGATGGAAGTAGTGAGAGATCGTGCGGACAACTGCATCATCATTTGCTCCATTGAAAACTTTGACCCCATGGGCGTTCATACCGGTGATTCCATTACCATCGCGCCGGCACAGACGCTAACCGACAAAGAATATCAAGTGATGAGAAACGCTTCTGTTGATGTGCTTCGAGCGATAGGCGTCGAGACGGGTGGAAGTAATGTGCAGTTCGCGATCAATCCTTCAGACGGAAGGATGGTAGTCATTGAGATGAACCCCCGGGTCTCTCGTTCGTCGGCACTCGCTTCCAAAGCCACCGGGTTCCCGATTGCACGAGTCGCGACAAAGCTCGCGATTGGTTACACCCTTTCTGAATTAGAAAACGAGATTACTGGCGGCGCGACCCCTGCATCATTTGAGCCGACCATTGATTATATCGTCACTAAAATTCCCCGATTCACGTTCGAGAAGTTTCCACAAGCTGAAAACCATTTAACGACCCAAATGAAGTCGGTTGGTGAGGTGATGGCGCTGGGTCGAACCTTTAAAGAATCCTTGCAAAAGGCATTGCGCGGGCTCGAGATTGGCATCAGTGGATTCTCGCCGAAAGCCCACGATGGTTCTGGCGCAGCCCTGGAAGATATCAGGCATCATCTCAGTGTGCCGGGAGCTGAGCGAATCCTCTTTATCGGCGAAGCCTTTAGATCTGGGTTGAGCCGTGAGCACATTGAAGACTTAACCGGTATAGATAGTTGGTTCTTATCACAGGTAGAGGGGCTAATCGAGGCGGAGGCAGCGCTAACGAAGCGGTCACTGGATGATTTGAGTCGCGAGGACTGGCTGGTCTTGAAGCGGGATGGTTTTTCAGACGTCCGGCTAGCTGAACTTTTGTCGGTACCCGAGGCATTAGTCAGACAGCAGCGACTGTCGCTCGATGTTAGGCCCGTCTATAAGCGGGTTGACAGCTGCGCGGCCGAATTCGCTGCGACAACGGCCTACATGTACTCTACGTACGAGGCGTTTTGTGAAGCAGAACCCACGGATCGCCAGAAAATTATGGTACTAGGGGGTGGCCCCAATAGGATTGGTCAGGGTATTGAATTCGATTATTGCTGCGTTCATGCAGCGCTTGCCATGCGGGAAGATGGATATGAGACGATCATGGTCAATTGCAATCCGGAGACGGTGAGCACTGACTTTGATACATCAGATCGCTTGTATTTCGAGCCTTTGACGCTAGAAGATGTCTTAACTATCGCGGAGATCGAGAAGCCGGCGGGAGTGATCGTTCAGTTCGGTGGGCAGACGCCGTTGAAGCTTGCTAGGGCCCTTGAGGCTGCGGGGGTGCCCATTATCGGCACAACGCCAGACGCAATTGATGCGGCTGAAGATCGAGAGCGATTTCAGCAGATGCTGAACAAGTTGAACCTTAAGCAGCCAGCGAATCGAATCGTCCGAGACGTAGCCGAGGGAATCAGTGCGGCCGAGGAAATTGGCTATCCGCTCGTGGTTAGACCTTCTTATGTTTTGGGTGGTCGGGCGATGGAGATTGTTTACCAACCCTCCGAATTGATGAGCTATTTGAGAGAAGCCGTGGTGGTAACACCAGACTCTCCTGTGTTGCTCGATCGCTTTTTAGACCAGGCAATCGAAGTTGATGTGGATGCTGTGTCAGACGGTGAGCAGGTCGTGATTGGTGCGATTATGGAGCACATCGAGCAAGCGGGGGTGCACTCAGGAGATTCTGCTTGCTCGCTGCCGCCCTACAGCTTATCGGATGTGCTGATTAAGGAGATCGAACGTCAGGTTGATGCGCTTGCTAAGGCGCTCAATGTGGTGGGGTTGATGAACGTCCAGTTCGCCATTCAAGGAGAGCAAATTTTTGTGCTCGAAGTGAATCCAAGGGCATCGAGAACCGTGCCGTTTGTATCTAAGTGTATCGGACGCTCGCTCGCGAAAATCGCGGCTCGTTGTATGGCCGGAACGTCACTTGCTGATCAAGGTTTCACTGGTCCCATTGAGCCGGAGCGGTTCCACGTTAAAGAAGCGGTGTTTCCATTCAGTAAATTTCCTGGTGTTGACCCGATTCTTGGCCCAGAAATGAAATCAACCGGTGAAGTGATGGGCGTTGGGCGTACCTTTGGCGAAGCCTATGACAAATCTCAATGGGCTGCCAACGATCCCATTCCACAGAGCGGTAGAGTCCTACTCAGTGTTAGAGATCCCGACAAGGATCAGCTTTTGCCATTAGCTCAGGATCTACTCGATTTAGGGTTCTCATTGTGTGCTACTCGCGGCTCTGCATCTGTCATCGCTGATGCTGGATTACCCGTCGAACCCATCAACAAAGTAGTCGAAGGCCGTCCAGACATCACCGATGCGATAAAAAATCATGAGATTGATCTCATCATTAACACCACTGAAGGCAAACAAGCAATTGCAGATTCGTTTGCGATCAGGCGCACAGCGCTTCAAAACAATGTGTACTACACAACCACAATGGCAGGCGGCAGGGCGGTAGTCTCAGCATTGCGTCACCAAGGTGAAATCGAAGTATACTGTTTGCAGTCGCTCCACGAAGTTATTGGCGAGCGTCGCTAATCCGATCAAATGTGTGGCGCGGGATGAGTAATGGAAAAGGTGCCAATGACCGCGGATGGTGCCAGCGCACTCCGCGATGAACTCAATCGACTGAAATCGGTTGAACGACCCCGAATCGTTCAAGAAATCTCTGAGGCATTGGAGCAAGGCGATCTTCGTGAGAACGCTGAATACCAGTATGCCAAAGAGGAGCAAGGACTGATTGAGGCGCGCATTTCAGAAATTGCAGCGAAGTTATCGGCTGCACAGATCATCGATGTTCGATCGATTCCACCCAGTGGCAGGGTTATCTTTGGAACCACCGTCACCCTGCTTAACGTCAGCACCGATGATGAGGTGACTTATCAAATTGTGGGGGATGACGAAGCGGATATCACCAAGAACAAGATCTCAGTTTATTCGCCTGTCGCTCGCGGGCTGATCACTAAAGAGGAAGGTGACAGCGTTACCATTCAGACACCATCTGGCCCGGTCGAGTACGAAATCCTTACGATTCAGCACTTATAAATTCAAGCGGCAAGGGGTGGGGTGAAACCGTTTACTCGGATGAATGTGATAGGCCCTGATTTAACCGTGTCTGATGAGATTGGATAAATGGGGCTTGGGCTTCGCTGCAGGTCTCATGATCAACACCATTCCACCAACTGACTGGACGCAGGTTGCACCCGTTTGGTCCAGAATCTGGGAAGAAATCTCTTCCCGCTCTTCGCGGTCACCCATGATTTTGATCTTTATGAGTTCATGATCCGTCAGAGCCCTTTCCAGCTCTTGCATCAGTTGCTCAGTTAGCCCCTTGTTGCCGACAGTGATCACGGGTCGCAATTGGTGACCAATCGTGCGAAAACGTTTCTTATCTTGTTGTGAATAGATTGCCATCGAGCGATGCCCACGAAAAGGCGGCAGAGTGTACAACAATTGAACGAAAGGGAAAATGAGGTAGAACGCGACTTATGAGTCGATCAAAATCTAGTCATCAATGGCTTCAAGAGCGCGAAAACGACCCCTATGTGAGCCGTGCTCGGGCTGAGGGCTATCGGTCGCGAGCGAGTTACAAGCTTCTAGAAATCGAAGAGCGCTACCAGCTCTTGCGTGGGGCTAAGCGAGTGTTGGACCTTGGTGCCGCGCCTGGGGGCTGGTGTCAGGTTCTCAGGCAGAAAGGTGCTGTTGACTGCAGCGTCTTTGCGATTGATCTGCTGCCGATAGAGCCTATTCCGGGAGTGACCGTCTTCCGGGGTGACTTTACCGAGGATCATGGATTGGATGCCATTTCGGCATTTCTAGGTGATCATCAGGCAGACCTTGTAATTTCCGATATGGCCCCCAATTTAAGTGGTATGAAGGCGGTTGATCTGCCAAATAGCGCTTATCTCGTCGAACTGGCCATCCATTGTGCGGATGAGTTTCTGAGGCCGGGCGGCCATTTTTTGACGAAAGCGTTCGAAGGAGAAGGGATTGATACCCTTCGTCGGGACATTCGTACGAGGTATACCAAACAGGTTAATATCAAGCCGAAAGCGTCCAGAAACCGATCAAAAGAAATTTATCTGCTTGGGTTAGAAAAGAAAAAATAGAGCAAGTAGGAAAAAGAAGTTGAAGGAACATGAAGTGAGATCGGAAAGGCGCACTTCCTTAGAAAATAAGGCTTGGGTTGTTCGTTTTGAACATGTCGAATGAGGCAGTCGCGCCGGACAACGGGCCGCTGCTAACGAGCCGGGAATCATCAAGCCGTCATTAATCAATAGGAAAAACAAGTGAACGATATGGGTAAAAACTTACTGCTGTGGCTCGTAATCGCAGCCGTACTGTTAACCGTCTTCCAAAACTTCAATGTCCAGCGTGGGCCTGCGGAAATCGAGTATTCCAGCTTTCTCGATCTGGTGAACCGCAATCAGGTGACAACGGTCGAGGTGGATGGATTGACCATCCGCGGAGAAGGAATCGATGGTAGGCAGTTTGAGACCATCCAACCTCAGATCGTAGACAAAGCCCTAATAGATGACTTTCTAGATCACAACGTGACGTTCAAAGGAGAACGTCCGGAGCAGCAGAGCATTTGGACACAACTCTTGGTGGCGAGCTTCCCCATCCTCGTTATCATTGCGGTGTTCATGTTCTTCATGCGCCAAATGCAAGGCGGTGGCGGCGGTCGAGGTGGTCCGCTGGCATTTGGGAAGAGCAAGGCGAAGCTTCTAGGTGAAGATCAAATCAAGACAACATTTGCCGATGTTGCTGGGGTAGATGAAGCGAAAGAAGACGTAAAGGAACTCGTCGATTTCTTACGCGAGCCTGGGAAATTCCAGAAACTAGGGGGCCAAATCCCACGCGGAACCTTAATGGTTGGACCTCCAGGTACTGGGAAAACCCTGCTGGCAAAGGCGATTGCTGGTGAAGCGAAGGTTCCGTTCTTCTCTATTTCGGGATCTGATTTCGTTGAAATGTTTGTTGGGGTGGGCGCGTCTCGAGTACGAGACATGTTTGAGCAGGCCAAAAAAGCTACTCCGTGCATCATTTTTATTGATGAAATCGATGCGGTAGGTCGCCACCGTGGCGCGGGTTTGGGCGGTGGTCACGATGAACGAGAGCAAACACTCAACCAGCTATTGGTCGAAATGGATGGGTTCGATGGTAATGAGGGCATCATTGTCATTGCCTCGACCAACCGGCCTGACGTATTGGATCCAGCGTTACTTCGCCCGGGTCGCTTCGATCGGCAGGTCGTTGTGCCCCTTCCTGATTTAAGGGGCAGGGAACAAGTGCTGAAAGTCCACATGCGCAAAGTGCCAATGGGTGAGGATGTCGTTGCCTTCGACATCGCACGTGGCACGCCAGGTTTTTCGGGCGCCGATTTGGCCAACGTAGTGAACGAAGCAGCCCTTTTCGCTGCGAGACAAGACGAACGCTTAGTATGCATGCGTCATTTTGAGCAAGCCAAAGATAAGATCATGATGGGCGCTGAACGTAAGTCCATGGTGATGTCAGAGAAAGAGCGTCGCAATACCGCCTATCATGAAGCTGGTCATTGCATCGTGGGCTACCTCATGCCTGAGCACGACCCCACTTATAAAGTGACCATCATCCCGAGGGGGCGGGCGTTGGGCGTGACGATGTTCTTGCCCGAGGAGGATCGTTATTCGATGAGTAAGCGTTCGATTGAGTCGCAAATATGTGGACTGTTTGGCGGCCGAATCGCAGAAGAATTGACCTTGGGTTTTGATGGTGTGACTACGGGCGCGTCGAACGACATTGAGCGCGCCACGCGGATGGCTCGATCGATGGTTACTAAATGGGGACTGTCGGAAACACTTGGGCCGTTGCAATATGAGGAAGACGATCAAGAGGTATTCCTCGGCAAGTCTGCAGGTAGCTCGCGTTCGCATGTGTCAGGTGAGACAGCCAAAGTCATCGACGAAGAGGTCAAAAAGATCATCGATTCCTGCTACGAGAAGGCACGTACTATCTTGGTCGACAATCGCGATAAACTCGACGCGATGGTAGACGCCTTATTGGAGTACGAGACGATTGATCGACCCCAAATCGACGATATTATGGCCGGCCGAACACCCAGCCCTCCATCTAATTGGAATGATGATCCACCGAGTGAGCCCCCAACCGATCCGCTCAATACTGATGAGGCGTCAGATGAAGGCGAGGATTTAGGCAACGCGCCGTCCAGTGCGTAACCCAATGTGACTGACGTTCTTGGGCTAAGCGAGAAATTCAGTGATGCCCCGCTAGTGATGGGGATTTTAAACGTCACGCCGGACTCCTTCTTCGATGGGGGGCGCTACACCAATCTCAGCGCTGCGTTGAAGCGGGTAGAGGCCATGATTGAGGCCGGTGCGGACATAATTGATGTTGGTGGCGAATCCACGAGGCCTGGCGCTGCACCGGTTACGGAAGCTGAAGAAATGGCGCGCGTCATGCCGGTTGTTGAAGTCATCAAGAAGCGGTTCCCAATTCCTTTATCGATCGATACAAGCACACCCTCGGTCATGCGCGCTGCGATCGCCCTTGGTGTGGATATGATTAACGATGTCCGGGCGTTAACCAGGGAAGGGGCACTGTCAGCCTGTGCCGAAGGAGACGCCTATATTGTTCTGATGCATATGCAGGGCACCCCAGAGACGATGCAGCGCGCTCCACAATATGCTGACTTATTCGGAGAGATAAATCAGTTTTTTGAGGATAGAATCAGCGCCTGTGCGGAGGCAGGGATTAACGCCAGTCGCTTGATTCTCGATCCGGGGTTTGGATTTGGCAAAACGCTGGAGCACAACTTCAGTTTGGTTGGTGGGCTTGATCAGTTCCTTGGTCACGGTCTGCCCCTACTCATGGGGCTCTCTCGGAAGCGGTCCGTAGCTGAAACGGCGAGCGATGTTGTGACAGGGTCGGTGGCAGGTAATCTACTGGCTGTGTTGGCGGGCGCCAGTATAGTTCGCGTGCACGACGTCAGGCCGATGGTCAGCGCCGTTCAAATCTATCGTGCGATTAAAGCGTCGAGTAGCTAGTCTTTGGGTTGCTCAGTAGGAAAGTAGGGGGAAATCAAAGTGAATCGACGTTATTTCGGCACGGATGGCATCCGAGGCCTGGTCGGCGATCATCCCATGACGCCAGAGTTCGTTTTGAAACTCGGTTGGGCCGCAGGCAGAGCGCTTTCAGCGGAGCGCCAAGGCCTAGTATTGATAGGTAAGGATACTCGGCTTTCCGGTTACGTATTTGAATCCGCGCTTCAGGCTGGGCTTGCCTCAGCTGGAATGGATGTGCGGCTTTTAGGGCCAGTACCAACGCCTGCCGTTGCTTACTTGACGCGCACTCAGAGCGCGGTAGCGGGGGTGGTGATTAGTGCCTCGCACAATCCCTACTACGACAACGGGATCAAGTTTTTCTCGGGGAGTGGTAAGAAATTATCTGATGAAATGGAAGCGAACATTGAGGCTTACTTAGATCAGCCAATCGAGATGGGTTCTCCTGCGGCATTGGGAAAAGTCTCAAGGATCGCGGACGCGGCCGGAAGATATGCGGAATTTTGCAAGAGTACTTACCAAGAGCAAGTGAACCTCGCGGGCCTTCGAGTGGTAGTGGATTCCGCCCATGGCGCCGGTTATAGCATCGCGCCTAAGGTATTTAGTGAGCTTGGCGCAGAGGTGTTTTCTATTGGTGCTGCGCCAGATGGCCTAAACATCAACCAAGAGGTAGGTGCAACAAGCCCTGAAGGCCTTGCAAAGGAGGTAGTCGCCCGTAGGGCGGATATTGGTATTGCGTTAGATGGCGATGGCGATCGGCTCGTGATGGCAGATCACGAAGGGGTTGTGGTCGACGGAGATGAATTGCTATATATCATGGCCGCGGATCAAGTGCGAAGAGGTCATAACGTTAAGGGTGTCGTCGGGACGTTAATGAGCAATTTGGGTCTAGAGCAGGCTATCCGTGAAATGGGGCTTGAGTTCCATCGAGCAAATGTTGGCGATCGCTATGTTCTGCGGGAGTTGGAAGAAAGGGGTTGGAGTCTCGGTGGAGAAGGTTCCGGTCATCTCATTTGCTTGGATAAAACCCCTACTGGCGACGCGATTGTGGCCGCACTAGCTGTGATAAGCGCAATGACGGGTACGGGTCAGCAGTTATCAGCGCTAAAGCAAGCGTTCAAAAAGTATCCGCAGCACATGGTAAACGTGCGTTGCGATGACAAAATCCACATTGAGCACTCCAGTGTCAAACAGGCGGTGGCAGCGGTCGAAAGTGAGCTAGGCGATCAAGGGAGGGTCCTTCTACGGCCGTCGGGTACCGAGCCGCTCATCCGCGTCATGGTCGAAGGGATGCACCGAGATCTCGTTGAAAAAAGCGCGCAAACTATTGCAGAGAGCATATCTCGGATCGTTCACTAAAGAGAAAAGCCGATAGACGGGCACAACTGATACTGATGATCTCGATAAATGGTTAACACCAATAGAGTGCGAGGCAGAACGCTATGAAGCCTTACTTTGTCGCAGCGAATTGGAAGATGAATGGGTCGCAGAGACTAGTTTCAGAGATCATCGAAGCTGTACAAGGCGTCAAAAGCGATTCTGTAGATATTGGGTTATTCCTGCCATCTCCTTACATGGCAGTGGCGGCCTCTGTTGTTGGTCAAACGATGATCGTTGGCGCCCAGCACGTCTCTCAGCATGAAAGTGGGGCCTTCACTGGGGAGGTATCATGCGCGATGTTGCGAGACATTGGTGTTTGCGCGGCGCTGATAGGCCACTCTGAGCGGCGCCAGTATTTTGGTGAGACAGATGATCTATGTGGTCAGCGATTAATGACGGTATTGAGGCACGGAATTGCTCCTGTGCTCTGTGTGGGTGAAACCCTTGAAGAGCGGAAACAAGGAGTCGTCGAAACCGTTATAGCGGCGCAGTTGGAAGCGATCGATACGAGCATTGAATATGCGAATCCGGCAATCAATTTCACCATTGCCTATGAGCCGGTTTGGGCCATCGGAACAGGTGAGCAGGCGTCGCCAGACGAGGCAGGTGAGGTTCATGCCTTCATTCGTAGCCAAGTAGTCGAGCGCTGGCCAGAATTAACACCGTCGCTTCGGGTCTTGTATGGAGGTAGCGTAAAAGCAGATAATGTGCGCGCTTTTGCACAGAAGCCGCAAATTGACGGAGTGTTGGTTGGGGGTGCATCTCTCGATGTGGTCACCTTCACTGAGATCTGCGAGGAGGTGGCAGCAGTCGCCCAAGAGGCTTGACGGCTAAAACCGGGTGGCGTTGTTTACCATTGGGCGCCCTTTAATATGCTTGAAGGCATAGGTAAACAAAACGTCAACGGACGAGTAAATACAATTTAAGTAAGGCCAAAAGCAATTAAAGCCAGCTAAAGAAAGTAAGTAGAGTCAATAATGAATTTAGATTTGTTTGAGTCATTGGTCCTGGTGTTTCATGTGGTCGCGGCATTAGGCATTATCGGCCTTGTGCTGATCCAACATGGAAAGGGCGCCGACATGGGATCTGGTTTCGGTGGTGGAGCCTCTAACACCGTGTTTGGCAGCGGGGGTGCGGGCAATTTTTTAACTCGATTGACCACCTGGATAGCCGTTGCTTTCTTCTTGACAAGTTTTGGTTTGGCCTATGTGGCACGAGAGCGTTCGACGCAGTCGCTGAATGAGGGAATGCCCCAAATTGAGATAATTTCAGAAACGCCAACGCCCGAGGATCTCGAGGTGCCTAACATTTAGATTGGGTTGATTAGGCAGGGTTAGCTGCCTCTAGATTGAAAGACACAGTTGCTGTAAGGTCCGCAAGAATTGCCGAAGTGGTGGAATTGGTAGACACGCTATCTTGAGGGGGTAGTGGGGGAAACCCCGTGGAGGTTCAAGTCCTCTCTTCGGCACCAATACCTTTGAAGACTTCGCATAAGCGGTTTATACGAAAAGATTCGAATAATCCCTTATTTTAAAATCCCATTGATATATGTCATAAAAGTCAAAGGCCAAGAAAATCAGGCGTCAAAAGGGATTTTCAACGATCATTGTTACTTTCTTGTTCGGTGTCTTCGGTGAAGTTAGCGCTAAGAAAAATAGGAAAATATGCACTTGGACCGAGTTCAATGGAGGGGCTCAAAATCTTATAGGGCGTTCGGCACCTGAGTCGCTCCTAGGGTTTGAAAAAGATAGTATTAGCTGGGATAAATTCGTCATCGCTTTAGCTAATTATAACCAACTTGATCTTTTACTCATTAACTCCCCGGGATCAACTAAAAGCGCTTTCGCTGAGGGTTTATATAAAGTCAATCCATCCAGAGACTATAACCGGACCAACAGACGTGTGATTTTTTGCTTGCGAGACAGTTGGGAGATGTTTGTCAATAATTACGAACGATCACTCGATATCATCAATCCTTAACTTATTTAGTAACTTTTAAAAAAGCTGTCTCATACAGGAGTTAAAGTTTCTGAATTGACAGTTCGGCAAGTCTATCGGCGGGCTTTGGCGCTGCGGAGGTTGACCAAAAGGCTTGGCACACCTATAATTTCCGCCCTTGAGTTGCGGGGTGGAGCAGTCTGGTAGCTCGACGGGCTCATAACCCGTAGGTCGTAGGTTCAAATCCTGCCCCCGCTACCAA
>CAJXDD010000058.1:0-13202 GCA_913052075.1 uncultured Gammaproteobacteria bacterium | reverse complement strand
CGCTATCGGGTATGGAGAACATGTTCTTCAGCAATACGGGCGCTGAAGCGTGCGAATGCGCCATTAAAATCGCGCGTTTGTACGGGCATCAACGGGGGATTGCCGAGCCCGCGATTATCGTCGCCGACAATGCCTTCCACGGGCGAACCATGGCCACACTGACGGCGACCGGTAACCGAAAAGTCCAAGCGGGCTTTGAGCCGCTGGTGGGCGGATTTGTCCGGGTCCCATTCAACGATCTTGAGTCGGTGAAGCAAGCTGCCACCCACAACCAAAGTATTGTGGCTGTATTCATCGAGCCAATTCAGGGCGAAGGCGGCATCCAAGTCGCGGACCAAGCGTACTTGCAGGGGCTCAGAACCCTTTGCGATGACCAGGGCTGGCTGCTCATGATCGATGAAGTACAGTCGGGGAACGGTCGCACCGGACAATTCTTCAGTTATCAGCACGCCAATATTCTCCCAGATGTGGTCACAACGGCCAAAGGCTTGGCCAATGGCGTCCCTATTGGCGTTTGTTTGGCTGCGAATCAGGCAGCGCACGTTCTGGGTCCTGGAAACCATGGCTCAACGTTCGGCGGAAACCCACTCTCTTGCGCTGCAGCGCATGCGGTGCTCGATGTCTTCGAGAGTGAGCAGATTGTCAGTCGCGCAGCATCCATGGGTCAGTATCTGCGGGACAAATTGGCATCCGCACTTCAGGGCGTCAATGGCGTAAAGGAAATCAGGGGCCAGGGCCTTATGATTGGCATTGAGTTAGAGCTGGATTGTGCTGAATTAGTTGGCCAGGCACTCGAGGAAGGCTTACTGATTAATGTCACCGCAGGTTCTGTAGTTCGTCTACTTCCACCTTTAATCCTTTCAGAGGAAGAAGCAGATCAAATCAGCGAAGTCCTGGGTCGGCTGATTAAAGGTCTCTCGTAAACGAAGGATCGTGCAGTCATCTGAACGGATGATTTCGCTCAAAAGAGCCCCGGACCTAACTTATCTCTAACGTGTTTAACGCTGCCCCGTCTGGCCAGACGGGCGGTTGTAGGAAAGCCAACGCCATCCTCCACCTTCGTCTAACGTTACTCAGCTGAGACGGTTAGGCTGGTCAGGGCAAGTGCGCGCACCCTCCCATAACTTACGCCATGAACAGACTTAGCGCGGGTCACGGGCGTGTCTCGCGTTTCAATCCCATCGCTCACAAGCCGTCTAACAAGATCCTGGA
Source organism: uncultured Gammaproteobacteria bacterium (assembly GCA_913052075.1). GTDB lineage: Bacteria > Pseudomonadota > Gammaproteobacteria > Pseudomonadales > Azotimanducaceae > UBA9926. Next base: position 11,990 of record CAJXDD010000058.1, on the reverse strand, counting down.
CTGGGATTAACGATTCATGATGATTTGAAAAGTGCGGCCATCAGATTCATAGCAGTACCCTTGAACCAGTTAGTACTGGCGCTGGCAAACCGTTTATGAGGCGAACTGACGAACTGCCTGGACGGCACGCTGCCAACCCTCGTAGCGATCATCAACCTGTTTTCCGTCCCACTGCGCCTCGAATCGACGTTCTAGGCGCCAGCGATCAGCAAGATCGCTGAGATCGCTGAATAACCCTGCCTGAAGCCCCGCGAGGTAAGCAGCGCCAAGAACGGTAGTTTCTACATAGGCCGGCCGGTCAACAGGAACAGACAACACATCGGCCAAGCGCTGCGCAAACCAGGTGTTGTTCACCATTCCGCCATCGACTCGGATTAGTTTTGGTGCAAGACCGTCCGATTGCATCGCCATGAGCAAATCTCGAGTTTGAAAGGCGACCGATGCCAGTGTTGCTGTCACAATCGACTCGAAGCCCGTGTCTCTTGTTAAGCCAAGCACGGCACCCCTGGCCTCAGGGTCCCAATAAGGCGCACCCAACCCCGTAAATGCTGGAACCACATAGAGCCCGTCCGGCTCTTCAGCGGAAACTGCGACCGCTTCTGAGTCAGCTGCATGGTCAATGACCTTGAGCCTATCTCGGAGCCACTGCACCGCAGCTCCGGCGACAAAAATCGAACCCTCGAGCGCATAGGTCACCTCACCCTTGAGGCGATAGGCGACCGTTGTTAATAGCGCATGATTCGACATGAGAGGTTTGTTCCCGGTGTTCAAAATCATGAAACAGCCCGTCCCGTACGTGCTTTTCATCATGCCCTCTTGGAAGCATCCCTGACCGATTAAGGCAGCTTGTTGATCTCCTGCAACACCGCCAATTGGAATCGCATGTCCAAAGAGGTCCGGCCCAATCACCCCGAAGTCTGCGCTCGAGTCCATCACCTCAGGCAAGAGTGATTTTGGGATATTCAGGCAACCCAGAATGTCCTCATCCCAGTCTTGCGTGTGGATATTAAAAAGCCCTGTCCTAGCAGCGTTGGTGGCATCCGTCCGGTGAGCCGCACCGCCTGTTAACCGCCAGATCAGAAAACAGTCAATCGTGCCGAATGCGAGGCGACCCGCCTCCGCTGCCTCACGCGCGCCGTCAATGTGATCAAGCATCCACCGCACTTTAGTCGCTGAGAAATAAGGGTCTAGGAGCAGTCCGGTCTTCACTCGAAAAACGTCCTCAAATCCATCGTCTTTCAGAGACTGACAATAATCAGCTGTCCTCCGATCTTGCCACACGATAGCTTTACCGATGGGGATGCCAGTGTCCCGATCCCAGAGTACGGTTGTCTCTCGTTGGTTCGTGATGCCCGCAACTTGGATATCGGATACTGCAATATCGGCGCTTTCAATCGCGGCAAGCACGACGTGCATTACGGACTCCCAGATTTCATCGGCATCGTGTTCCACCCAACCATCCGCGGGGAAGTACTGAGGAAACTCTTGCTGATCCGTACCAACCGGCGTTCCATCGGTATCAAAAATGATCGCTCGTGAACTGGTGGTGCCCTGATCAATGGCGAGTAGGTACTGACTCATATTGTCGTCCGTGGTTTTTTATGGAATATAGAATACAACCTGATCAAACACACTCCACCAAAATGTGACCCCACATGAAGCTATTTCCGCCACCAAAAGTGTCGCGATCAGCCACAGGCCGACTCGATACCCTAGGGCCGCTGCCGCTCGTGGTTCATCAATACCTCCCGCAGCGCTTGCGCAATGCATGCACTCGTTTCGCAGCTCGGCACGAGACGGTATTTATAACCACTCGCGCTGACTTACCGCGCGCGATTCAATTGAGGCTATCGGGCAAGCATCCAGGGGATGAAGCGCACTCAATCAAAATCACGTCAAACGAAGTCATCATTACCTCTTCTTCTGAGGGTGGCTTGTTTCGAGGCCTTTCGACGCTCAGTCAAATGCTAAGACAGGCGAAGAGCAGCATCCGATGCTGCGAAATCAAAGACGCTCCCGATTTCACGAATCGAGGCGTCATGCTCGACATTAGCCGCTGTAAGGTACCTACGTTAGCCACTTTAAAAACACTGATAGAACAGTTTGCTGATCTGAAATATAACCAGCTGCAGTTGTACACCGAGCACACGTTTGCCTTCACCGATCACGAAACAGTGTGGCGCGATGCCTCCCCCCTGGCAGCAAGTGACATCCTCGAGTTGCAAGCGCACTGCCAAGCTCACTACATCGAACTCGTGCCCAATCTCAATTCTTTTGGGCACTTTGAGCGTTGGCTGCGCCACTCCGAGTATCACGCCTATGCAGAATGCCCGGACGGATTCATTCACCCTCTATCCGGAAAACCCATGCCGCATGGCAGCACGCTTCGACCCACAGCCGCCAGTCTAGATTTAGTGTCCCGTCTCTATGACGAGTATCTCCCCTTGTTTGATAGCAAGACCGTCAACATTGGTGGTGATGAACCCTGGGAATTGGGATTGGGCTACAGTCGGCGCCGGTGCGAACGCGAGGGTAAATCCAAGGTGTACCTCGACTTCCTAAATCGCCTCCAGACGCTCGCCAACAGGAAGGGGCGTCGCACCCAGTTCTGGGGCGATATCGTGTTAGAGGACCCGGCATCTCTCAAGCAACTATCGACTGACGCGACGGCCATGATCTGGGGTTACGAGGCGGGCCACCCCTTCGAGCACCAATGCGCCCTGATGGCGGAGGCAAACGTACCCTTTTACGTTTGCCCTGGAACCTCCTCATGGAACTCACTGACGGGTCGCCTCGATAACGCGACCAAAAACCTCTATGAAGCAGCCAGCGCCGGCGCCAACCATCGTGCGACGGGATACTTGGTAACCGACTGGGGGGATCATGGTCATCATCAGACCTTGCCCGTCAGCTATCCCGGATTTGTACTTGGCGCATCAGCAAGCTGGAACGCTGCGAGTTCCGTTAGCCGCAGTCTGTCTCAAGGGATCAACCTTGTGTTTCTCGATCGGCAAGCGCCCGCGCTTGCCGATCGAATTGTCACGATGAGTAAATTTCCCCAATTAATTAAAACTAAAGTCGTGAACGCGACGGTTTTCAATCACCTTCTGTTTTGGCGAATGCGCCATGCGCCCAACTGGTCTAGCCGGATCAGCAATGTTGAGCTCGAGCATGCCATTCAGGTTATGAAGGCTTTCGCATCTGAATCATTACGCGGCTTATCCGAAGCTGATAGCAGGGTGCTCCAAGAAACTCAGCTCGGCGCAGCCATGGCGCAGCAAGGGCTCTTACACTTACAGCTATTCCGGGATGGTGGGAAGAAAGCCGGCAAGCGGCGCCGGGAGGTGATGCGAGGTCAACTGGCATCCATCCAAAAGCGGCACCAAGCCCTTTGGCTGGGCCGGAACAGGCCAGGAGGTCTGAAAGAGAGCCTCAGCCATCTCGCCATCAATCGCCGCTACTGATGATTTCATCACCCAGCCATGTCATTGACAAAGTAATGACTTTCATTAACGATCATTGATCGGCGTCGTGATCGATACTAGTACGCACCTAGCGCGCTATTGACGTCAATACGCCGAGATTTAGGCACTACTTAGGAGATAGGGTGGGCTGTCATTCACTTTGAATTGTGTGCACAATGGCCCTTCGCTTAACGATACCAATTCGGAGATCCTCACATGCGTGACGTCGTAATCGTAGACAGCGTCAGGACTGGCCTCGCCAAATCCTTTCGCGGAACTTTCAATCTCACTCGTCCAGATGACATGGTGGCGCATTGTATTGACGCCTTGTTGGACCGCAACTCACAAATTGACCCTGCTGAGGTGGAAGACGTCATCGTCGGCGCTGCAAGCCAAACAGGCGAGCAAGGCGGCAATATCGCTCGACTGGCAGTTATCCTGTCAAGATTGCCCGTCACTACAGCAGGAAGCACCATTTCACGCGCTTGCTCAAGCGGGCTTAACTCAATTGCTTTCGCTGCTAACCAAATTGCAAGCGGCTGCTCAGACATCATGATCGCAGGTGGTGTCGAATCCATTTCAGCTGGCACAAGGCAAACGCCGGGCAAGTCAGAACAGCACCCAACCATTTTGGAGAAGTCACCGGACATCTTCATGGCGATGGGAAACACCGCTGAAGTGGTTGCACGACGATATAATGTAAGCCGTGAGTATCAAGACGAATTCTCGCTAGAAAGCCAGAAGCGAACTGCGGCGGCCCAGCAAGCAGGTCTCTTCACGGATGAAATTATCCCGATGCAAACTAAGTGGCAAAAAGTCATCAACAAGGAAACCAAGGAGACCGAGATCGTCGATGGCGTTTGTGACTCAGATGAGTGCAACCGACCCGAAACGACACTTGAGGGTCTTGCCAAATTGCCACCCGCTTTTGAAGAGAACGGCACAGTCACTGCGGGTAATGCATCGCAGTTGTCTGATGGAGCTTCGATGACCCTGGTTATGAGCGCAGAGCGTGCAGCACAACTTGGCCTAGAGCCAAAAGCCTACTTCCGCGGTTGGACTGTTGCAGGTTGTGAACCAGATGAGATGGGAATTGGACCCGTGTTCGCGATTCCCAAATTGCTCAAAGCTAACAACCTAACGATCAACGACATCGATCTCGTTGAGCTAAACGAAGCATTCGCATCACAGTGCGTTTACTCACGGGACCGACTCGAAATCGACCCAGAGATCTATAACGTGAATGGCGGATCGATCTCAATCGGCCACCCCTTTGGGATGACCGGCTCGCGCCTGACTGGGCACTTGATGCGAGAGCTTCAGCGTCGTAACAAGAAGTACGGCATCGTCAGCATGTGCATCGGTGGCGGAATGGGTGCAGCAGGACTCTTTGAAGCCTGCTAAGTTTGCGCCGAGCATTCGTGCTTAGAAAAGGAGCCTCAGGGCTCCTTTTTTTGTCGAGTTCTTTCTTGGAGGGCTTTTTTTTCGAGCTCATTTCTCGCTTTTTCCGAGCTGCGACTGCTACTCACTCGAATTGCTCGCTCACCACTGGTCGGGCGAGGACCAATTGGATGAGCTACCTTCGGCCCTATGCAGCGATCAGCACATTAGACAGCAACACCCATAGGTTTCGCGATGAAGGCCAGTCAGGCAGACCAGCGGTCTAGGATTTCTCGCAGCACCTGTTTGAAATTTTCGGGCTGATCAAGAAATAAGTGGTGCTGGGCGTCAGCCAGCTCTACGACTTCAAGCGAAGGCGCAAGCGACTTCATGTGGTCAGCGCTCTTGCTACTAAATGATTCGCTGTTCGCACCGTAGATCAATGCCATAGGGATTTGAATCGATGCGGCATCCGCTGCAGGGTCCATGTCCCAATCCATTCGGGCATTCAGCTCCTCGTCAAATTTCCACACCCACCCCTCGTCGATAGAGTCGAGAGAGTGACGAGCAATATGCTGAACCAGATAATCGTTGTCGCAGGATTGTGGTGGCTGCAACCGGAAACGAGACCGCGCCACATCAAAGTCTGGATAGACCTTCGGTTTTGTCCATCGCTCAGGCTCCCGCGTTTTTTGGTCGTCCGGGTGTTTCGCACCTGAATCAACCAATACAAGGCCACCAAACCGGTCGGGATACTTCGCGCACGCCCGCATCGCCATGATGCCGCCAAAGCTATGGGCCACAACCAGTGTGTCGGCACCAAGTCCAGCCGCATCGGCTACCGCGACAATTTCATCAGCGTACTGCCCTGCCGAGTACGACTCCCTATGATCGGAGTCACCCATACCACTCATATCCATCGCGATTGGGTGATATTGATCGCAAAAAGCTGGAGCAATAAAGTCCCACCAATGCGCGTGAGCATTGTGCCCGTGGATGAATAAAAGCCCTCGGCCGATTGCCTCATTCCAAGACAGATAATGCAAATCAATGTCGTCATTCTCGGTGTAGTGACTCTCGGGCTTTTGGTCAACTGCCTCCCAAAACCATTCAGGTATCGTGCTCATCTCACTGCTCCTCGTGTTTGGGTGGGCCTTTTATTCAACTGGCGACTTATCCAACAACTGACGACTTATACAACTTACGAGAGGGCAGAATATTGCTTGAGATGAAAATCTGAGTTACCGAATAGCGTCTCAATGGCCGTTAGGCGTTTAAAGTAATGACCGATATTGAGCTCGTCGGTCATACCCATGCCGCCGTGGAGCTGAACCGCGTTTTGACCAACGAAGGTACCCCCTTTGCCCACCTGAACTTTGAGCGCCGACAATGCTTTACGCGATTCGCCGTTGTATTCCTCCGCAAGTCGCATGGCCGCCATGTAGGCGAGTGATTTGGTTTGCTCGTGCTCGATGAACATGTCGACCATACGATGCTGGAGCACTTGGAACTTACCAATAGGTTGGCCGAATTGCTCTCTCGTTTTACAGTACTCAACAGTGTCCTTATAGAGCACTTCCATCGCGCCCACGGCTTCGGCACCCACGCCCAAGATCCCTTGGTCAATCGCGTATTGAAGCGTCGCGAGGCCTTGACCCATCTCGCCCAAGACTGATTCAGCGCTGACCCGCACATCGCTTAGCGTGACTTCAGAGGCCCTAAACCCATCGATCGTCGGGTAATTGCGTCGAGAGACCCCCTCTGCATTAGCAGGGACGATAAAGAGCGTAATGCCTTCCTCCGCTTGTTCATCACCATCCGTCCGCGCTGAAACGATCAGCAGATCTGCGCTAGGCGCTCCGAGCACAACACCTTTGAAGCCACTGATCACCCAATCGCTGCCATCTGGAACGGCTCGAGTCACCACATGATTAAGATTGAAACGCGCTTGAGGCTCGATATAAGCAAGGCTCGCCTGAGACTCTCCGCCAATAATCGCAGCCAAATGCCTTTCTTTCTGGGCAGTCGTTCCTGCGTGGGCAAGCGCGCTGCCGGCCATCAGTACCGTGGATACATAGGGCTCGACTACCAGCCCTTTACCAAAGGCCTCCATCACAATCATGGTGTCGATGGCTGAGCCACCAAAGCCACCATCCTCCTCTGCGAAAGGCAGGCCCAACCACCCAAGCTCAGCAAAGTGGGACCAATGCTCCTTGCTAAAACCCAGCTCGGACCCTGTCAATTTCTGCCGCTGATCAAACCCATAATCGTTTTGAATGAATCGCTCAACACTGTCTTGAAGCAAGGTTTGCTCTGATGAAAAGGAAAAGTCCATGCTGATACTCCGTAGAAAGAAAAAGCGCCAGGTGGCCACACCCGCGCGGCCCTGCATTATGGCTTGTGGATCATGAATTCATCAAGGTAGCATAACCCCAATTGAGTTGAGGAACCCTTATGACTGATGTTGTGATCGCCCAGAAAGCGCCCTACGCCATCGATGTTGAAGCAGGGAAAAGTTATTTTTGGTGCGCATGTGGAAGAAGCGCCAACCAACCCTTTTGCGATGGCGCCCATCAAGGCACTGACATCCTGCCCGTCAAGCATACTGCAGAGACTGATAAGACCCTGTACTTCTGTGGTTGTAAGAAGACCGAAAAAGCGCCTTTATGCGATGGCACTCACAATCAGCTCTGAATTCATCGCTTAAATGTCACGCTGAAATGTGCGCCGCCAAGCCGCTCTGACTGCTCGTACCGAACGTCAGACCCGTAGCGGCCAGCAATTTCCCCGACAATATCAAGGCCTATTCCCTGTCCTTCGGTCCGTGTGTCCGCGCGGTGCCCCCGTCGCATAATGGTTTCGTGCTGGTCGGCCGGTATACCTAGCCCATCATCGTGAACAGATAGACGCGCGCCGTGATCTGTGAGGCAGAGCGTGACCAACACCTCAGTCGCGCCATATTTGAGTGCGTTTTCAATCAAATTACCGAGCAGCTCATTGAGATCGCGCTGATCAATCCTCAAGGTTGGCTCGTCTAGCTCCATTCGGAGCCTGGGCTGACTCGCGCGAAACACTTTCTCCATGGCTCTAAACAGCGCCTCGACCACCGGCTTAACCTCAATCAGAGCGAGCGCAATGCTCGACTGACCCAACACCGCCCGCTCCAGTTGGTAAGCGATTTTCTGTTCCATATCATCGAGAGGATCGACGATTTGGTCGACCGATGCTGCCAAAGACCGGCTAGTCCCGTCTCTTTGATTTAGGGCACGCTCATTGCGCAGGATCGATAGCGGCGTCTTAAGACTGTGAGCTAAATCGGCAAGTGATCGACGATAGCGCTCGCTTTGCGCCCGCTCATGAGTAACCAGATGATTGAGCGCCTTAGCCAGCGGCTTAAATTCAGTGACATCGTCCTCAGGCAGGTGGCTCGATCGTCCGTCACTGACTCTTGCGAGGTCCTGGGTAAATGCTGTGAGAGGCGCAAGCCCCCACCGCAGGCTAAGAAATTGCAGCACGAGCACAATCACGACAGCACCTGCAAGCCACCATATGAGCTGTTGCCTGAATGCCGCGGCTTCCGCCATCGCCTCTTCTGCCACCTCGAATACGACGAAGGTATAGTCCGCCTCGAGCATCGGTGTTTGCCATCGAATGGCCACTTTCTGACCAATTAATGCTCCAACCCGGTCGTCCACCGACCAGCTTTTAGGGACACCAAAGGCAGGCATCGACTCGCGAGCCGCTGCTGTCCAATTCTCGTTGAGCAGCGCCGTTGAGGCGCTAGCCCAAATCACTTTTCCCCGCTGGTCCACAACGCCAGCAAACCTGTCACTCTCAAGTTGATTCAGCTGGGGATCCGCGACTTCGATAGGCAGGGTTAACCCGAGACTGGATTCTTCCGCCTCCGCGATGAGCCCGTACAGCTGGGCAATCTGGCGCTCAGCACGAGCGGCGTTGACGCTCGCTGAGTGCGCTGTCTCGATCGCAGCACCCAGGAGTGCCATCGAAATAGATAGCCCAAGCAAAGCCGCTCCGATCAGCCTCGCTCGTAAGGATCGAATACGAAACCGTCCGATCATGCATCGCTCAAATGCAGGCGATACCCCCGACCACGCAGCGTTTCAATGGCGGGATGACCCTCCGCTGGCTGCAATTTCTTACGCAGTCGTCCTACAAGCACTTCAATGACATTACTGTCGCGATCACCATCGACGTCATACAGGTAATCGGCAAGGTCTCCTTTGGACAAGGTTTGACCGGCGCTGGTCATCAGATAGTGGAGGAGTTTGTATTCATAGGTAGTCAGCTGGAGCGGTTCGTCTTGCAGATAGGCCTGTTGCTCTCGCAGATCGATCGTCAGCGCACCAAGGGTTACCGATGATTTCACTTCTCCTCGCGCCCTTCTGAGCAACGCGTTAATTCTGGCGACGAGTTCCTCTAGGTGGAAGGGTTTGGCTAGGTAATCGTCGGCGCCCGCGTCCAGGCCTTCGACCTTATCACTCCAATCTGTTCGGGCAGTCAAGATCAAGATCGGCGCATCAACGCCCTGCGCTCTTAATTCACGCACAACATCTAGACCAGGGGTCTTCGGCAGACCTAAATCGATAATGGCGACGTCAAAGTGGCCCTCCAGCCCCCTCTGGAGCCCGCTTTCACCATCTGCATAACAATCAACAATGAGGCCTCGATCAGACAGCAGCGTCATGAGCTGCCCGCGCAATGTGCTGTCATCCTCGAGAAGAAGAATGCGATTTGCCATGCCGCCTAATCCGAGATCGCACCGGTTTGAGCGTCCACGTAGATCATGTTGACGACCCCCTCGGCAGACAGCACTTTAATTTGATAACGAGGCTTTCCTCGGGCGCTTTCAAGTCTCGCATTCAGAATACGATGGTTACTGAATTTTCTTTTGACGATCTGAATTGCGGACTGATTGTTAATCTGGACACGATTTCGAGCCCTGTTACCCATAAAACGTTCCTCACGTTCAATGGCATTCGCTTTGATCTCTCGCGAGGCATCAGGCGTTGAAAAGCTGGCCTGACCAATCGTCGTTAACGTAACGAGAAGCATGGTCGAGATAACTGTCGTTCCATCGGTTCGCTTACTCGTTCGCTTACCCTCTTTCTGCGTCATCCAGTCCATATGATTCGCTTTTCGCTCGTTGCTGCATGCTATTTTTACTAGCTACTTATTGCTTGCTGTTTTCCAATTGCTGTCCTGACTAGCTAATCGCTCGTTGGGCCGATCCAACAGAGACCACATTCATTCTAGCACCCGTCAGAATCGGTAACCCTATTTTGCCCATGAACAATCCTTCTCAGCAGATAGGGCGAGCGCTGCTATTCGCGATGGTCTGCATATCTGTCTAGCTTTTTTTAGGTCTCACATCCTGCCCAACTCAAAAACAAAGGGTTGCCTCTCATACCACTTCAAGCAATGGCCGCACCGTTACCTCAATAAAACCCAATATCGCTGCCAAACAATTGATTCTCTGACCCAACTTTCCTGTTACTTCTTCACTTAACACACTTTTTGCGGGTGCGTTTTGCGAGCGATTTTTTTGGGGATTTTTTGTGCTCACAGCTGACCGGCTACCCACGATCATCCTCAACAAAGCTTCTGCTCTGCGCCTTTTCTAGCGCGTGTGATGTCTAGAATTTGAATCCGTAGTTCGATTGAGGCGCTTAGGCGTACCCGCGACGCCCGTCTTTTTCCGTCAACTCGTAGGGAACAGCTTCAAAATGACCTGCCCGATCTGCGATTCCAAAGCGTGCTACACCTACTCTTACTCAGAGCGATGAACCAGAGCCGCGCTGGCGAACAACTCACTACGTGGCGAGTCGCGCGTCAGCTACGGCAAATCAACTAATCGGTTGGACCTCAACACGCAATCGCAGCGTAGCCCCTGGATCACGCGACATGCGTGTCTCATGCACTGTGCCCGCGTATTCGTACTCAACGTCGTAACCTACAATGCGGCTCTCCCCCCGGCGCGTCTCTACCACCTCGCAGTGTTCGACCCACTCGCTCTGCCGGTGGTGTCGGCGTTTGTGAGATATGGCATTCCCAAGGGTTGCACCGAGTATTGAACCAACGACCGCACCCACTTGCTTATTACGCTTCTTGTGACCCAGACCGTGTCCAATAGCACCACCGACGACGCCGCCAACGACAAGTCCCACACCGTGATCACCGTGGCCATCCCTTCGGCTTCCGTACTGCCTTTCCTGCCAGCAATTTCGCTCTGGGGTCACCACTTGGACGTCTTTGATAACCGGCACCACCGACACCACGTCCGCCTCGATGTATTCCACCTGCCTTGCTAACGCTTGGCTGCTCACCATCATAATCACGATTGCTGTGAGTGTTCTCATGTCGCTCTCCTCGGCTTATGTCATTCGATAGGTGAGAAGATAGATGCTGATTACTGAATCAAAGCTGAATCGCGACCGTCATTTGCACCCATTTGTGACCATTCCTTTCGTGCACACGCATACGCGGAGTGCAGTCCATTCAAAACAAATCGCGACCGAGGATCATTCGGAACTACGTTCATCTTTAGCCCCCATCTCTGCCGCCTAAGATCCACACTCTGCACTTTTGGGTGAAGTGCATTAGTCGTCTAGGTAAACACCTGCATCTTGCGCTTTGCTAAACATCACCCCGAGCGCGTCGTAGTCGGTGTCGAGGGTAATTTGGACTTTTTTGAGAGGGAAGCTCCAGCGTCGGACAATGCCGAGCTATCTAAGCTAGTTAACTCGATAGTCGAGGGACTTATGACCAACGCATCGCCAGAGTGCTTGATGCGCCTGCAATGATCAGTTTTTGAGCTGGAACCGTGCCGGCGCGCCCAGCTTAAATAGCCCTCGAATCAAGCATCTCATGATCAGCGCCAGGTTCGAGTGCATAACGCACCCAAGCGCGTGGGCCGTTAGGATTAGCACTTCCTCGCACGCCCTGCTTAGTTAACCCTCGCGTCGAGGATCTCATGATCAGCGCCGAGGGTCAGCGTGTGATCCGCGCGCGAGGGAAGATCCTCCATCATCCACCGGGAGATCCGCTCGTAGTGCGCGATAAACCGTTCTAGGGAAGCAGCGTCCATCTGCTGTGAGCCCTGATTGTGTCGCTGCTCCTGCTCGATCC
>CAJXDD010000057.1:0-13240 GCA_913052075.1 uncultured Gammaproteobacteria bacterium | reverse complement strand
ATCTCCCTTATCCCCCTTCTCGCCTTGGGGACCCTGAGCACCTGCCGCCCCGGTATCTCCTTTCTCAGCTTGGGGACCCTGAGCACCTGCCGCACCGGTATCTCCCTTATCCCCCTTCTCGCCTTGGGGACCCTGAGCACCTGCCGCACCGGTATCTCCCTTATCTCCCTTCTCGCCTTGGGGACCCTGAGGCCCGGCTACCTCCATTATTTCGTACTCAATCGACTGAGTAGATAACTTGGTAACGTAACCCTCGATATCTGCAGGATCACACTCCAGGCAGTCACCCAAAGCTCCGTCAACCAGTGTCTCTCCCTGAAATCCAAATAAGGCCCTGAGAATCATGAGACCATCACTAAGCGCAGTGACTTCTCCTGAGCCATCAACGTCCAAAATGGGAACATCGATTGGACGTTCATCAACGCCCTCCTCTGCGCTCGTCACGCTCGCGGTCGCGACCAAAACAGATAAAATGAATGCGAAGGTGACTCGAGGCAACAATTTAAACCCTCTTTCATGAACGAGCTGTGTGCCGGGGATTATAAAACCAGACTTGGTGCTGCACTACCGATAACTACAATGATATTTTATTCAATATAATCATGATGTTATGTGGCATTTCTAAGTACACAATATAAGCAGATTGGCCTTCTCTCTATTGAAATGTTGATCATTAGCGTCGATAGTCCACACCTAATCACCATCTAAGAACTGGGAGATTATTCGTGACAAAATTTTATCTGTTGGGTGCGATTTCAACACTTTCGCTGGCACTAATCGGTTGCTCAGAGGAGCGAATTGCAGAAGAGACGCCGACACACGAAACCTACTCCGCGGAGCAGTTTTTTCAGACCACTAGTTATCGAATGGGAAGCGCGGGACCTTACGCCTTCTCGTTCATCAATAATGACTTGCTCGTTAGCTCTGACCAAACAGGTGTGTACAACGCTTACCGACTTGATATATCCAACGGTGAATTAAAGACGCTTACGCAATCAAGCGATCGTGGCGTTTACGTCGAATCTTGGTTTCCAACTGATGATCGGTTTATCTATCAGCAAGATGGCAATGGCGATGAGCTAACCCATGTGTTTGTGATGTCGCCGGAAGGTGATGTAACGGACTTGACGCCGGGAGAGGGTCACAAGGCTGGATTTGCCGGCTGGTCCTCAAACGCCGAAAGCTTCTACATTTACAGCAATGAGCGAGATGGCGCCGCATTTGATCTATATCGTTACGATACCCAAACATATTCTCGCTCGATGCTTTACGAAAACGAGGAAGGGCTCGATTTAGGAGGCGTTAGCGATGATGGACGTTGGGTCGTTTATGTTCGCAATAACAGTAATTCGGACAGTGACCTTTTCTTGATCGATCTAGTGTCCGCTGAGCGAAAGCTTCTCAATATCACGCCACATAGGGGCAACGTTGAGCACTCAGCGATGGGTTTCACTCCCGATAGTAAGAAACTAATTTACTCAACGAATGAGTATGGAGAATTCAGTCAAGCATGGACCCTGGAACTGGAAACAGGCCGTCGCGAGGTGTTAATCGCAGAAGACTGGGATGTCATGTACGTTGGATACTCTCCAAGCGGACGCTATCAAGTTAGCGGAGTGAATAACGACGCGAGCACTCATGTCACCATGCTGGACTTGGAATCAGGGCAGGAGGTGCTGCTAGAGAACATTCCAAATGGTGACTTAGCACAAGTTCGATTTAACCGCGACGAGTCTGCAATCGCCTTTGGGTTGTATCGCGACACTGCCCCGTATGACATCTACCACATGTCGCTGGGACAGGATCCTAGCCGGCTGACTAATGCCTTAAATCCAACCATTAACGCTGAGTTGATGGTCGAAGGCGAGGTCGTAAGATTCGAAAGTTATGATGGCCTGCAAATTCCTGGGATTTTGTATCAGCCTCGAGACGCCACAGCAGAAAATCCAGTACCCGCTTTGGTTTGGGTTCACGGTGGGCCTGGCGGTCAAAGCCGGAAAGGTTACTCAGCGATGATTCAGCATCTAGTGAACAATGGATATGCGGTTTATCAGATCAACAATCGGGGCTCGAGCGGCTACGGCAAGACCTTCTATCACCTTGATGACCTTAAGCATGGTGAAGCAGATCTGGGCGATGTTGTAGCGTCGCGTGCTTTTCTGGGTTCTTACGAGTGGATTGATGGGGGGCGTGTTGGAATTATCGGTGGATCCTACGGTGGGTACATGGTCGCTGCGGCTTTGGCATTTGAGCCCGAAGCGTTCGACGTAGGGATCAATATTTTCGGTGTGACCAATTGGCTGAGAACATTAGAGTCCATTCCTCCCTGGTGGGGTGCATTCCGAACATCACTGTATGCTGAACTAGGCGACCCGGCCACCGATGCAGACCGTTTAACCGCAATTTCACCATTATTCCATGCCGAGAACATCGTTAAACCTTTGCTGGTTGTTCAAGGCGCCAACGATCCGCGAGTCTTGCAAGTTGAGAGCGACGAACTCGTGGAGAAGGTGCGCGCAAATAACGTACATGTCGAATACGTATTATTTGAAGACGAAGGGCACGGTTTCCGAAAGCGGGTAAACCGCATCACAGCATCGGAGGCATATCTCCAATTTCTAGATGAATACCTCTAGCATCAGATAGAGGTTTGTACGCGCAATATGAGAGTCCTAATGCAGAATATTCTTAGAGGCCAATTATTCTCCTGCGTAGGCTGGGCCTCTAAAAAGCATATTCCCCATCAATACAGTCAGGCCATCCATAAATCCCCGGAAACTTGGGTCGGCAGTCATGCCGATCACTTGGCCCTTTCCAAGAGTCGCGGCCATCACCACCGGCTTAAAAGCCAACTGTTGGCGAGTATCTTGCCAAACGTGTCCACCTGAGCTCATCAAGGTTTGCTCCGCAAAGCGAACGACGTTCACGCCATCACCAAGCCGCAATGGCTGATAGATGTCGCCGCCTGTCACGATGAAGTTAAGCGATTGTGCTAAACCCGCTGCAAGCCAATGATCTCTATCTACCTCTGCGCGCAATATAACGCCCGGCAAAGGAGTAGGCTCCGCTCTGCTCGGCTGAATCGCGGCTTCGTATTCTTCAAGGCTGGCAAGCTCTGAACCAACTGGTCGAACAGTTTTCTTCTCACCGGCGTCATCGGAATTTGCACGGTATTCGCGCGTGGTGGCTAGCAAGGATTGTTCCGAGAGAAAACGATTAGCTCGACCAAACCCAACAAGCACGCCGCCTCGCCCCACCCAAGATTTAAGTCTCTCGACACCACTCTTATCAAGGTAGCGCTCGTAATCACCTCCATCTGGCAAGATCACCACATGGAAACCGTCGAGGGGACCTTCTTTAAGATGTTCAGTACGCACTGGAGTGACTGGGTAACCAAATTTTCGCTCAATCCAGAACCGTGTAGCGCCAGCCGATAACGACTTGGTGGGCTCATCCCATGCAAGTGCAATCCTCACCCGAGGGATTTTTTGGACGTTACTGCTACCGAAATTACTCCCCGACTCAGTCCAGCTAGTCTCAGTTGCAACAACCTCAGCTCCCGTTTGTCTAGCGACTCTACTGACTTTGGTATGCAGATCTAAATCGTTGTCGCTACGCTTTACGATCAACGTGCCCTCGCCAAACTCCCTGCCTTTTTGAGTGAATGGATACGTGCTGGTATGAACTGAAAGGCCTGCTTGAAGAGCACTTGACAAAAAATGAGCAGATGCACTTCCCCCCCATGGAATCAGGTAAGCCAGTGCTGGCCCCTCAATAGGGGCCGCTTTATGAGGACTAGTCCAGGCCATGAGGTCAGCATCTCCCAAGTCAGCCTCACAACTGACCATATCCAAATTTGAGAGCGCTGGTAGTGACCAACCCAGCACATCATAAAGATCAACGCTAAGATTCTTCTTGCGCCGGCGCTCCTGTTCTCTCAGAAACTCCACTTCCATAGGGCTTTCTGCGTCCATGAGCGTTCGCACGAGCCTCCCGGCAGGCTGCCCAGCCCGAACAAGCAGACTCCCTTTGGGCACACTTGCGCGACACAGACGCACATCCTTCCTCGCGGCAGACACCTCAATTCCTTGGCGTTGGAGGCGATTAGATAGCTGATCTAATAGGTGCGGATCGTTTCTGGTCAAACTCAATCCGTAGACTCGCTTATCAGAAAGAGCTGTTCGTCGAAATTCAAAAAAGCGGTCCAGCAGTTTTTTTCTATCTTTCGCAGCAACAATGAGTGTCCCCACTGTGGCCAGGAAGTGGCGATGCACCCCATCGCGATAAGTAACTATCGAACCATCACTTCGCTGGCCGGATAGCCCCCGAGCAGACGCTGTTTCAAAAGTCATACCTAGAGAGCCGTGCAGAGTTGGCCAGCTGTCGCCATAGCCTGGGTAAAGCGCATCAAAAACTTCACGCGTGAAATAGTCAAAGCCGAAACGATCAAACACATCTGCCATGCCCCTACCGAGCGCATCAAACCCTGCCTTCTGCTGCGCAGTTATATGTGGATTGAAGGGTTGGGCAGGCGGCGGAAAGTAATAGGTGCTGTTCGTGCCCATTTCATGAATATCCGCATGCACTAGGGGATAGTACTCGAGCATGCTATCAACACGACCCAGGGTCTCTGGCTGAGTGAGCGCGAACCAATCGCGGTTCATATCGAAAAGGTAATGATTTGTGCGTCCGCCCGGCCAGGCCTCGCGTCGCTCGGCGGCGATTGCACTCGACGCGGGTTCAATCCCCGCGTGTTGTTGATAATGCTGAACGAATCTAGCTCGTCCATCTGGATTTTGGTCGGGATCGATGATTACCAGAACATTATCGCGAATCGAATCGAACGTCGTATCACCGGCAGCCAACAGGTAATACGCGAGTAGCAACGCGGCATCCGCCGATGAAATCTCGTTGCCGTGAACACCGTAACTGAGCCAAACGATGGCTGGCAACTGTTCGATTAGAGCCTCTGCCTCAGATTCACTAATACCTTTAGGGTTTGCCAACTGCTGCATGCCCTGCTTAATTCTATCCAGCTGGTTAATAGTGTCGCTAGAGCCCACCGCAAGATAGTGAAGCGGACGGCCTTCCCAACTTTCAGCGTACTGAACTAGGCGTGTTCGATCTGGAGCAGCTTCCGCCAAAGCCTCCAGGAAACGAACGATGTCGGCGGGCGAGGTAATGTTTTCACCATGGTCATAGCCCAATGTGGCTTTCAAAGTTGGAACATCACTTGAAAATTTTGCATCAGGCCAGAATGGCTGGTTGGCTCTAATTTGTGACACACTGAGAAGAGAGATCGCCAATACTAGGATCGATATTCGTTTTGCCAAAAAGATTGATTCCATAAGATTGTCTCCTGGAGTGAATCAATACCCTGATACAGCATATCGAAATTAACACGCCCGGAATAAGGTCAACTCGCGTCTATACCTAGACACACGCTTAGAATGGGACTGAAAATTTCTCCCTAAAATACTTCGGCGAGCATGACTTTAACCATCCCGGCTTATTTTCATGCTCCTCACCCTTTCTTCTCGCCATCATCCAACCCACCCTGAGCGGGAGCCCAAATTAAATGATCACATCGCTTATCTAGGAGTAAACAAGTCTGCGGGCTATGAGAAAGTGGCAGTCACATCATCCATCGGCGAGCGCATTTAAAAGCATCTCGCTGTCCGCCCATCCGAGGCAGGCGTCGGTGATGCTTTTGCCATAGATGAGGTCATCGCGGCCAGCGATGGTTTGGTTGCCACCAACGAGGTGGCTCTCGATCATTACCCCCCGAATGGGTGAGTGACCAGAGCGGCGCTGATCCACAACGCTTTGACAGACACCAATTTGTTTCGCGTGGTCCTTCTGACTATTGGCATGACTGCAGTCGACCATAAGGCCCGTATTTAAACCTGCACTCTCCAAAAGAAGCTCGGCTTCTCGAACACTTGCCGCATCGTAATTGGGTCTTAACCCACCACGCAATATGAGGTGGCAGTCCGCATTTCCAGTGGTTTTAACAATGGCTGCGGAACCGGTTTTTGTCACTGACAGGAAGTGATGACTGGCACCAGCCGCTCGAATAGCGTCAACCGCAATCTGAACATTGCCCTCGGTACCATTTTTAAATCCAACTGGACATGAGAGGCCAGAGGCTAGCTGTCGATGATTTTGACTCTCCGTAGTCCGGGCACCAATGGCACCCCATGACATGAGGTCCGCTACGTATTGGGGCGTGATGGTATCCAAAAACTCGCCCGCAGTCGGCATGCCCATATCATTAATACTAAGCAACAACTCTCTAGCTAGCGCCAAGCCTTGGTTGATCTCAAAGCTACCATCAATGTGGGGGTCGTTGATGTATCCCTTCCAGCCCAAACTCGTTCTGGGCTTTTCAAAGTAGGTTCGCATAACGATTTCGAGCTTGTCGGCAAATTGTTCCCGGGTATGCATTAATCGCGTCGCGTATTCGAGGGCTGCCTCGTGATCATGAATTGAACAAGGACCGATGACCACGAGAAGGCGCGCATCATCACCGCGCATAATTGCTGCGATCTTCGCTCGCGTCGATTTGATTAACGCAGTCGTGGCATCGGAAACGGGATAACGGCTAATAATTTCGTTGGGGGCAACGAGGTCATTGATACGATCGATCCGTACATCGTCGATGGCAGATACATCTGTGGGGGACACAAGAACTCCTTAAAAGGCGGATGCACTGGGCTGTTTGCGGTCCAATACTAACGCATGTGCCTCATGAGTACCCTCTTAAGTATCCAAAGGTTCTGGGTTCAACACAGGAATGGGATCGCTCACTAGCTGACGTTCGTTGTTCGCGTATTCGACTATTCACCGTTCCCAGAGACAAGCCCCCGACTGCCAATACCCACTGGGGCACTTTGACCACCGGCTCTGGCTTTCCCCACCACGTCTCGGAGCGTGTACGGTGCATTTAGCTCATCAGACCCCGACTGCGAACCCAGCTCGCCGACACGCTCGTAATCACCGCGGTCTGCCGCTAATCGGAAATCCACTAGGGCACCGGCAGCCTCATCGGGCAACCCTCGGGCACCGAATCCGTGTCCTTCGTTGGTTTGTGTGCCAGTAGTCGCCTGATACCCCATTCGATGCAGGAGCTTAGCGCTCGCACGCTCTAGAACTTCTGGTCTTACCGACAACATCCAGTTCTCTTGCTGGCGGAGATACGGCTTTTGCATAGCATTGAGCATCACAATTCTTGGAGAGTCAGTATGGTTAATACCTGTACCGTGTAGCACGCGGCCGTCGATAATGACCATCGTTCCGGCCTTAGCATCCAGATTAATAGCGGGCGGCAGCTTCCCGACTGGTTTACCTTGACGAACGGCTTCCGAGAGAATCGCATGACTGCCAGGGATCACGAGCGTACCGCCAGTCTCTTCATCTAAATCTGTGATCGCGGTCAGGACATTGACGAGCGTTGGGCTCGATGAGTCCAGCGAATCGCTTTGGTCTTGATGCAGCGCTTGAGGGACGCCGCCCTTTAGCGAGATAGCAGCGATTAACGAGTTGCAAATCCACCCTTCGCCAAGCGCCTCGGTGACGAGCTGTTCGACTAAAGGGCCACCTTGCGCAGCATCAGGATGCTGCTCTATCAACAACTCAAAACATCTGCCCTTATTAATGCAGCAGTTAATGTTCTGGCCACTCGGAGTTCGCTGCGCAATACCCGCTAACGTCTCCCCTTTAGCCTGGTCCAATACTCGCTCTCGCATAGCAGCAACCTGACTCTCCGACATCGCTCCCTCGACCTTGCAGTATCCCCAGCGCACCAAGTCATAACGCAAGCGACCGATGTCCCTTGTCGATTTAGGCAGGTCATAGCCCTGCCAATAAGTATGCTTACTACCGGTCGTCGTGTCGTAATACGATCCGGGCTTAAAGGTCCAGTTGCCCCACTCACTCCGACGTTGAGGTGGCACAAAATAAATATCAGGATTATTGGCCAGTACTGAGGCCATGGGCTCTTTAGTCGTATTCTGCTTGTGATAAATTCGGTCTGCGCTCGTCGACTGCTCGGCTATAAACTGTGGATCAAATTCCTTTGGTACCAGGCTCAATTGAGGCTCCTCCCCTTTGCCGCTCGGTGCAGGTGTTTAAACCACAATATCCTGGGACTTGTGCTGTCTGGTGTCAAAAAGAGGGCGTGACAGTAACGAACTCTGTCAGCCGTATCAATCAGGTCTCTATAATAGAAGTTTCGGTGAGGTGATCTTGGCCTCAGTAATGTGAGAACATTCGGTATTCAAAAGAAAGCTAGCACGATGAGCTCGGACGGAAAAAGCAATCGACCGGAAGAGTACGTCAGCTGACGGCCGTTCGTATAGTTTCGTTTCGAACTGGATGAGATCTAACCTTTTCCAATGAGAAACGAGGATTAGCCGCCCAAAAGATGGCGTCATGCTTAAAAGCAATGCTCTCATCAGAGCTTAGTTCCCATAGAAGCTTTCTGTTATCCGCGTCACTCACTCGGACAATCAGGTTCGGGTGATCGCCTTTGTGCAATAGGCAGCTTAAGGTACTTTTTGAAATCTCCAGTCGTTTCTCAATCCAGCCAGAAGTCACTTGCAAGCGATTCAAACCGCTTAAGTTTGCTTCCCAAACCGCAAGTTCTACAAGGTGATTAAGTAGCGATGGCTCGCGGTTTTTAAGGAGGGCCAATTCGCTCATCCTGCTTACCAACCAGCAGATATTTTGCTCGTAAGCGAAGACATAACGATCGTCGATGGCTTTTACGCTCAACGATGCTTTCCTTGCAGAATTCATTAAATCCGCAAGAATGATTTCTGTTGGCTCTATTCTACCGTTGACGATATTGATTCGGCCCGCTCTCTCAAATCGCCTGAGTTGACGGCGTACGTAAAGCTCATCGCTTGGGTAAAACCGCTGTAGTAATTCGGCTACAGGGTATCCTTGTCGGTGGTTAAGCCATCTTTCCACAAACGACGTCTTAACTGTGAAGGCTCGAAGAGAGGTTTTGCTCGTCTTGCTCTCCCGGCGTAGCACTAACATGTAGTCGAGCAACTTTCTCATTACTTCAGCTGCTCGGAGTCTCTCTTTCCTTGATCGCCCCATACTACTCTTGTTCATATCTTGTTCCGATTACCCCAGTTCCTTCTTAGGTTAAGACCGGCTCGTTTTAAGTTACATTCCTCATTTTGAGACTATACAGACGAATAGCCCCAGTTAATATGGACTCGTTATACCGATTACAAAATAAGGCGATCTGTGACTCAGTCTCCGGGTCTTCGCATGATCGTCTCCAAATTCACTGAACGACCTTGGCAATCTGCATAAGACCCTAGATATTCTTCCTGTGTTCTCCAACCTCCATTCGCAAAAGCTGCGGAATCTTTCATCAATGATTCTGCATCTGGATAAATTACGATATGCGCGAATTCGGTAGGCGCCAGTGCACCACCAAAGTGAGGGAAAAAGAGAGCCCATCCGATATTCCCGCGATCAGTGGATCGGTTCTCGATCATCTCCTGATGCCTAAGATTCATTTGATCCCACGTGATACCTGGCTTTCTATCGCACCAATTCCAAACAACCATTCGTTCATTGTCTGAGTTCATTTGGTCGACGTCAGCCCACAACATAAAAGTTTGGGCCATCTTTACGTCGCAATGCGCCAGCTGCTGCCATTCCTCATTCAATTCCTGACCATCCGGAGTGGATAACCATTTGTCCCACCCAACCCCAGCGTTTGCATGATCTGTGGCAAGAAACTCGACAAAATCATACCGACTCGGGTTGTTCGCGTTTGCGTGAGTGAACAACGGCACTTGCCTCACAAAAGTAACCTCTGTCTGATGTTTAACTGACCAGTCAAAATATTTTTGAATGAGACCGTCGTAATCCTTTTGCTCAACACCGTCTTTCAATGAGCACATTTGTACTTGCAAATTGAAAGGTTCGTTAACTTCTATGCCGCCAGTGAATTCCGAGGTTTCAGCGACAGCGCTCAGTGAAAAAAGAAAACTTAAGGCAACGAGCAGATTCTTCATATTTAGGCCTTCCTTAAACGATTCCAATAAACCTTACCCATCAGAAAAGTGATGACAAATTTAGTTCGACTTTGGTCATTAAACTGCGGAGGCGCGTCAAACTCTCTCTAAAAATTAAACTAGGACGATGCTACCAACACAATTAACTGAAAAAATAACTCCACTCCGTCATCAACTCCTGGAATAAACCAGACACTTAAACTCGTGACGCCAATCACCGCGACAATTTTCAAATAAAGATTTTTCATTTGACTGCCTCCGTGACTGACCGGGGACCTGCAACAAACATCCATAAATCACCCGCATTAATGGAGGCTGGTGACGCACTTGATCCATATTTCTCCTGCATGAGTGAGGTAAGCGACTCAAGGCCATCGCCTTTTTCTATCCTGATGAGCTGCCGCTCATAGCGGACCCCAGCAACTCTTACTACTGCACGCCCATCTTTCTCTGCTTGCGCAGGCCAACTTTTCCAAATTTTCCCCACGGTACTGTTCATATAGCCAGACCAAACGTAAAGCTTCCCATCAATCGAAGCCGTCCAAATTCGGCGAGACTCCTCGGGATCAAGAAGTTGTAATTCGATGGTGTCGATATCGTTCACAAAGCTCCAATCAGGCTCCAAGCCTTGGTAAAGGTCTCCAGATATTAGAGGACCACCAGCAAACACTCTATTTGGTCCATCTTGTGAGCGCTGCTTGACCGCAGCGGTCACCACCGCTGTGCTAACGATCAGCAACAACCAACCCAATAAAATTCCGATTTTTCTTAGTACCCCCACAGCTAGTTCCCCTTATTTCTACAACCCAATAGGCCAAGTTTTGAAGCCTAAACCAATTCCTAACTGATCACAGCGTCTGACCGTTATCACTGCGAGAAAATTTTTACTGAGACATCCCGAGCCAATGTCAACTGTGACCAGCGTTATCGAAACTGCAGAAAAAAGGGTGATAGTCGAGCCGCATGAGCAACCTGTATCTGTTATGAAAATAACTCGACAGAGCAAGAGATAATAGATGAGGCGCAGTGCGAGCGGCTCAATTGGAAATTGACCGCTGAGGACCCTTAGTAACGAATGCAGTAATATTTTCTGCGTTTGTGAATCTATCCATTATGGAAAGCGAGATGTCCTCAGATTCCTGGATACTTTTAATGTTGACCCTTTTCGCGGGAGCCGCGTCACCAGGCCCAAGTTTGGCACTAGTGATGCGGACAGCGATCTCTCATGGCAGACGAGCAGGTGTGCTAGTCGCTGTCGCTCACGGATTTGGAGTCTGGCTATACGCCCTTGCCGTAGCGCTAGGGATAGCTTCAATCCTCTTCCGCCTCGATTGGGGTATGACCGCAGTCCAGTTAATGGGCGTACTCTTCATTGCCTACCTGGGCATCAGCATGATCAGCGGAGGCTTAAAGACATTACAGTATAAAAAGCAGGATAGCGGAGATACATCAAACACAACCACCAAGAGTCACTACTTCACACATATACGAGATGGCTTTTTCATTGTTTTTTTTAACCCAAAGATTATTATTTTTTTTCTTGCTGTGTTCAGCCAATTCCTCTCAGCAGAACAATCACCCGCCACTCAAATAGCCGCCGCAACGCTCGCTGGCGCGTTGGATGCGGCGTGGTATGCACTCGTTGCCGTAATGGTTAGCACCGGGCAAATTGCCAAACGAATAAGAGCCTATGCAGGACATTTTGACATTGGATTCGGCTTTTTACTGTGTGGGGTCGCAGGCATTCTTGTTGCCCAGGGCATCTGACCCTTAGCAACCTGGTGGGCGATCGATTACGCGTTCTTTACCGAAGTTTATCCAACGCCTGCGCATGCAGCGCTTGATTCGCTGAAGCAACGACATGACCTCCGAGACTTGGATTCCCCCCATCCCAGGTCGTTATAACTCCGCCCGCGCCCCGAATAATTGGTATCAACGCTTGTATGTCATAAGGGTTGAGCGAACCATCCAGCCCAATGTGAATCTGACCTAAAGCGACCAACGCGAACAAATAGCAATCACCTCCCGTACGATTGAGCTGAGCAGATTCCGCTAGTTGGTGATATTTGGCTTGCTCCGCTTGTCCCAGCCATTCGATACCGGTCGTGCACGTAGTCGCCCTCGACAAAACATCAAGCGAAGTCGTATTAATTCGGCGCTCTTCTTGGCCACGAACTAGACCAGCATGCGTTCCATCTCCAAAGAAAAGTTCGTCAGTATACGGTTGGTATAACACTCCAACGACCGGATTTTCACCATCAAAAAGCGCCAGAAGTACACCCCAATGCAACATTCCACTCATAAAAGCTCGAGTTCCATCGATTGGGTCAATCACCCAAGTCAATCCGCAGCCGGGCTCTAAACCGTATTCCTCTCCATAGATACCGTGGTTCGGATATGTCTGTTTGATACGTTCGCGAATTACTGACTCGGCTTCTCTATCGGCACGGGTAACCGGGTCGAAACCCTCCGGCGCCTTGTTCTCAAGACACATGACGTCCGAGCTTGTCCGAAAATATGGGAGAGTCGCTAGCCCAGCTTGGACCGCAACAGCTTTAGCGAATGCTAGGTACTCGGCCCGCTCGTCATCACCAACGGGCACAGCGCGCGAAAATTCCAACAAAATTTTTTCCAAGAATCAGAGGTGCAGCTATATTACTCGTCTTTGCACCTGTTGGCCCGTCAGCGGACGGCTTTCAATTCATGGCTGAGATATTGGGCTATGTTGTGTCCGACAGATCGCCTGCCTACACTTTATTGATGCCCTATATCACCACAGAACATCTGAATATCTACTTCGAGGAAAAGGGAGACGGCGCGCCGGTGCTCTTTATCTCGGGAACGGGTGGCGACTTACGCCAGCGCCCGAATGTCTTGGACGGCCCTCTCCCGAAACATCGCCGCGTCATCGCGTATGACCAACGGGGGCTCGGGCGAACTGAAAAACCCGACCGCCCCTACACGATGGGCGAGTATGGCGACGATGCTGCGGCACTGCTCGCCGCACTTGGCATCGAGCAGGTGGATGTGATTGGCGTATCGTTCGGCGGAATGGTGGCTCAACACTTTGCCATCCGCCATCCTTCGATGATTCGCAAGTTGGTGCTGTGTTGCACATCACCAGGGGGCGATATGCCGAGCTACCCCTTCCATTTGATTCCGGAGGACCTCACCCCCGAGAAGCGATTTCTAAAATT
>CAJXDD010000056.1:0-13400 GCA_913052075.1 uncultured Gammaproteobacteria bacterium | reverse complement strand
GCTTAATTCAGGCAAAACCGTATTGAAGCCATAGTGCTTGGGTTATGATTGGGCGGAGCCATTATTAAACTTGAGCATGACCTCGCCCTTTATCCACCTCCGGGTTCATTCAGAATACTCGCTGATAGACGGTACGGTCCGGGTCAAACCGCTCGTTAAAGCGGCGCAAGCGATGGCAATGCCGGCGGTTGCCATCACGGATCACGCTAACCTTTTTGCGCTCGTTAAGTTTTATAAGGCCGCACTGGCAGAGGGAATCAAGCCGATTGCCGGGTGCGACGTGTATGTCTCCGATCCAGCATCCGATGCGGCGCCTGCATTACTTGTTTTGCTGGCACAAAACGAAGCCGGGTACCGAAAATTAGGACTGCTTTTGTCTAAGGCCTACGATCGACCTCGAATCGGTGATCGAGTGGTGTTCGATATCGACTGGCTGATTCACGACAACGAGGGATTAATCGCGCTCTCAGGTGCGGCAGAGGGCGATGTCGGGCGAGCGATCATCAATGGGCACCCCGAGACAGCGATAACATATGCGAGGCGATGGGCAGAGGCTTTTCCAGGTCGGTACTACCTTGAGCTACAGCGTCTTGGACGGGCGTATGATGATCTACACGTCAATGGCGCACTGAGCATCGCCTCTGATCTCGATCTGCCAGTTGTCGCAACCAACGATGTGCGATTTATCGAAGAGGAAGATTACGAGGCGCATGAGGTGCGAGTCTGCATCCATGAGGGTAGAACACTAGATGACCCAAGACGTGAGCAGCGCTATACGCCAGAACAGTATTTGAAGACATCAGAACAAATGGCGGAGCGCTTCTCAGATCTGCCGGAGGCCATCGACAATAGTTGGAATATCGCAATTAGATGCTCCCTAGGAATGACCCTAGGAGAGTCGTTTCTGCCTGAGTATCCGGTTCCAGAGGGAATGACCATGGCAAGTTTCTTGTCGGCGACGGCTGACGAGGGGCTTGCGATGCGATTTGATCAGATGCGCGCTAGCGGTGTCGATGTCGACGACGCAATGGATAATCGATATCGGGAGCGTTTGGCCTTTGAACTTGGCGTCATTAACTCGATGGGATTTCCGGGTTATTTCCTGATCGTTATGGAGTTCATTCAATGGGCTAAAGATCACGATATCCCCGTTGGGCCTGGACGTGGATCGGGAGCAGGGTCTCTCGTTGCCTTCGTCCTCGAGATCACGGATGTCGACCCGCTCGAGTACGACTTGCTATTCGAGCGATTTTTGAACCCTGAACGCGTTTCGCTACCAGACTTTGATATTGACTTTTGCATGGATGGTCGCGATCGAGTGATCCAGCATGTGACAGAGCGATACGGCGCAGATGCGGTATCGCAGATTATTACGTTTGGAACCATGGCGGCTAAAGCGGTCGTTCGTGACGTAGCGAGAGTACAAGGCAAGCCTTATGGGCTAGCCGACAAGCTCTCCAAACTCATCCCTTTCGAACCTGGCATGACACTCCAAAAAGCATTGGAGGATGAGCCGCAACTCGGTGAATTCATCGACAGCAGTGATGAAGCGCAGGAAATCATGGATATGGCCTTTCGTCTTGAAGGGCTAGCCCGCAATGTTGGTCGTCATGCGGGCGGTGTTGTTATCGCTCCTACGGTGCTAACTGATTTCTCGCCCACCTATCGAGATCAACCTGAGGGCGGGTTGATGACTCAGTACGACATGACAGATGTTGAGCAGGCGGGTCTTGTTAAATTCGATTTCCTCGGGCTGCGGACCCTTACGATCATTGATCAAGCCGTCAAGAGCATTAATGCAAGGCGCGGCGAAAGCGGTGAGTCTCCAATAGATATCAATGCGCTCAATCTTGAAGATCCTGAGATTTATCAAGATCTGAAGGAGGCAAAAACAACAGCAGTCTTCCAGCTTGAGTCTCGGGGCATGAAAGATCTAATGAAACGTGTGGCCCCAAGTCGCTTCGCGGACGTCGTTGCTTTGGTGGCACTTTTTCGACCTGGGCCGCTTCAGCTTGCCGATGATTTTATTCGTCGAAAACATGGGCTGGATGAAGTGGACTATTTGCATCCATCGCTACAGCACGTGCTGGCTGACACTTACGGAGTGATGCTCTACCAAGAACAGGTCATGCAAATTGCGCAGATCTTAGCCGGGTACTCGCTGGCCGATGCCGATTTGTTGCGGCGGGCAATGGGTAAGAAGAAGCCTGAGGAGATGGCTAAGCAGCGAGAGGTTTTCTTAGCAGGGGCGCTAAAAAACGATGTAGACGAGCGGCAAGCAGGGCACATTTTCGATCTGATGGAGAAGTTCGCGGGGTATGGCTTCAATAAACCTCACTCGGTGTGTTACGCGTTGCTCGCCTATCAGACAGCGTGGCTGAAACATTACTATCCGGCTGATTTCATGGCGGCTGTGATGTCGTCGGATATGCAAAACACCGATAAGATCGTTATCAATATTGAAGAGAGTCGGGAACTAGGTTTAACCATTGCCCCGCCCGATGTGAACCAGGGTACCTATCGCTTTGTTGCGAGTGAGCCGCGGGCCGTTGTGTATGGATTGGGTGCCGTGAAGGGGCTGGGAGAGGGCGCGATTCAGAATTTAGTTGAAGAGCGAGAGAAGGCGGGTGGCTTTGACGATCTCTTTGATTTGTGCCGAAGAATCGACACCCGCCGCCTCAATAAGCGCGCGCTGGAGGCCCTTGTCGGAGCAGGCGCGCTTGACTCACTAGTGACTGACGAAGAATTAAAGGCGATGCCGGCTGCTGATCAGACGGATCAGACCCGGGCCTATCTCGATGCGCATTTAGAACAAGCGGTCCAAGTTGCAGAGCAGGAGTCAAGGAATGCAGAAGGGGGCCTGTCTGATTTGTTCGGTGACTTAGCGGTTGATGCGAAGTATCAACGTGATAATACGGCGCTGGGCAATGTGCAACCGCTCTCAATGCAAAAGCGCCTTAGTCGAGAAAAAGATGCGCTCGGTCTCTATCTAACTGGGCATCCTATTGATGTGTATCGAGACGAAATGCGTCACTTAGCCGGATCACGGATTTCTGAACTCCGACCGAGAGACGGAGAGCAGCGCTTTGCAGGCTGGGTCATTGGAGTGAGAAGCCTGAAGACTCAGCGAGGCAATATTGTGTTTGTTACGCTAGATGATCGCTCTGGGCGGATAGAAGTCAGTGTGTCCGGAGATACGCTCGAGCGCGGCCGTGACAAGTTGGAGAAAGATTCCCTGTTGGTGGTCAGTGGTCAGGTATCTCACGATGAATACTCCGGTGGCGTGCGGGTGAGGGCTAATCAACTCATGACGCTCACTGAGGCTCGGGGGCGAGCTATACAAGGGGTCAGCGTATTGTTAACGCCAGATCGAATAGAAGAGAGTTTCGCTGGTGACTTGGCAAATCTGTTGGCGCCGTATCAGCAAAGCGGAGCGGCAACCTGCCCCGTGTTTATCGAATACGAAGCTAAAACGGCAGCCGCGCGACTCCGACTAGATGACGCTTGGAGCGTCGTTCCGAATGACGAATTAGTTGCCGAGCTCCGACAGTTCTTTGGGCGCGATCAAGTCCGACTCGATTATGACTGGCAGTCAGCAGCGTCCTGATTGGGCCGCCAGCGCGCTGGCGGACTGTGAAGCCGTTCTTTTTGGTCAGGGTGTCCATCGTTGGGTCGTGGGATTAAGCGGGGGCGTCGACTCGACGGTACTGCTTCACTGGCTAAGTCACTTGTCTAATCGTTTGCCGATACTGGCGTTGCATGTCGATCATCAACTTGATCCAGACGCGCCTTATTGGTCAGAGGCAGCAGCTAATTTCAGTGGGTCGCTCGGGATTGACTATCAGATGATGTCGGTTGACGTAGCTTCGGGGGGCTCCGTTGAAACAGCAGCGAGAGCCGCCCGCTACGCGGCTTTTGAGTCGGTTTTGGGACCAGGTGATGTATTGATCCTGGGGCATCACGCCGACGATCAGGTTGAAACGGTTGTGATGAACGTGTTGCGTGGCAGCGAGCGTCCCGGACTCCTCGGCATGCCGAGTGACCGTATCGTAGGGCAAGCAGTCCTGGTGCGGCCTTTTTTGAAAGTTGAGCGCTCGAAACTTATCGCATACGCCGAATCCCATGGACTCGAATGGGTTGAAGATCCAAGCAATGCAAGGGTCCAGCACGATCGCAACTTTCTACGGCATGAAGTCTTACCGAGGCTCGACCAGCGATTTGTGGGGTGGCGTCGGCGGATAGAAACAGCGTTGGGTCGAGATGAATCCTTCGGGCAAGCGGTGGATGAGGCCGTCAGCCGGGATCTAGAGGTTTGTCTTGATGGGCTGGGGTTGCGAGTTGACAGGCTCATTAAGCACTCGCACGCGCGGCAACGAATGATTATTCGAAGATTCCTAATAGAGCGTTGCCCACAGCAGCCCTCTGGCAGCGCCATCGATGAGTTTTTGGGTCAACTGAGATCATCGAAAGCTCGAGGGCGCGCTGAGCTTTTGATCGGCGATTGGGCGCTGGATAGTGATCGAGGTTGGATTTTCCTGGTGACGCAAAAAGAGACACCACTTTGGTTGCCGTACCAGTGGCGGGATGAGCGATTTCGTCGCAGAGGCATGCTGCTATTGTGCCACCACAGTGTTCGAGGGGGACTACGAAAACCAATCTCGAAATATAGAATGAGTGCGATGCGTCCAGGACTGAAAATTCAGCGTGGGCGTCATCAGGATGTGAGGGAACTGCTTCGCGCCGCGGGTATTCCTCGTTGGTTGAGGGAGCGTTTGCCAGCAGTGATGGAAGGAGAATCCGTGGTGATGATTCCCGCGGTGTTGCCTTGGCTCGAGCATCCACTCATCGGGGATAATGGCGCCCTCCGTTCAAGCGATCCGGGTTGGGGACTTTCGTTGATGATGACAGGCGATTAGATCCGCAAAACCATAGGCAGTTGATTCAATAGTAGTCAGTGAAAATCGGGTTAAGTTATTGAGCCGGTGTCCGTTCAATGTTAGCCTTTAAACCCATCTTGGTTGACGCCCTGTTGACCGAAAAAAGATGGAATCAATATGACTCGCTTAATCTTTGTGACCGGTGGTGTAGTTTCGTCGCTAGGAAAAGGCATCACTGCGGCGTCGTTAGGTGCGGTCCTCGTGGCTCGGGGATTATCGGTGACCATGCAGAAACTAGACCCCTATATCAACGTTGACCCTGGAACCATGAGCCCGCTCCAACATGGAGAGGTTTTTGTTACGGCCGATGGTACAGAGACTGATCTGGATCTTGGGCACTACGAGCGGTTCGTGCAGACTGAAATGACGCGCAGGAACAATCTGACAACAGGACGGATTTACGCGGACGTTATCGCTAAAGAGCGGCGAGGGGATTATCTTGGCGCGACTATTCAAGTGATCCCTCATATCACCGACGAAATTAAGTCCCGGATCCTTGATGTCGCTGAGGGCTATGACGTGGCGATCATCGAGATTGGCGGCACAGTGGGCGATATTGAATCTCAACCATTCCTTGAGGCCGCTAGACAGTTGCGGTTCGAACTCGGTAGCCGTCAGGCGCTGCTTATGCACCTTACACTTGTGCCTTACATTGCAACGGCTGGCGAGACCAAAACGAAACCCACTCAGCATTCTGTGAAAGAACTGCGGTCCATTGGGATGCAACCTGACATCTTAATTGTTCGCTCAGACCACGAAGTGCCTCGGTCGGCCAGAGACAAAATCGCACTGTTTACCAATGTTGAGCCTGATGCAGTCATACCGCTTGAGGACGTCTCTTCAATTTATGCCATCCCGGGTGTGTTAGCCGACGAGGGGCTAGATGAGATTGTCGTGCAAAAGCTCGGCTTCGAATTACCAAAAGCGGATTTATCCGATTGGCAAGGGGTGCTGGATTCGCAGCTCAACCCGACCTCTCAGATTCACTTGAAGATGGTTGGCAAATATATGGACTTGCTCGATGCGTATAAGTCTCTCAGTGAGGCGCTGACTCACGCAGGGATTCATACGAGCACTGCAGTCGATATCGATTTTGTTGATTCGACTCGAGTCGAGGAAGAAGGGGTTGAGATACTGGCCGGTGCGGATGCGATTCTGGTTCCCGGAGGGTTTGGCGGCCGAGGGTTTGAAGGAAAAATCGCGGCTGCTACTTACGCACGTGAGCAGCACATACCTTACCTGGGGATTTGCTATGGATTGCACGCTGCCATCATTGATATTGCGAGAAACTGCGCTGATCTAAGGGGCGCTAATAGCACGGAGGTGGACCCAGAGACACCGCATCCGATTATTGGGTTGATCACTGAGTGGAAGACCGCCGAGGGTCACGTCGAGACTCGATCAGATGATTCAGATCTGGGCGGGACCATGCGAATGGGAGAGCAAGCTTGCTTGTTGAAAGAAGGGTCAGTATCACGTGAAGTCTATGGTGAATCCGCTGTGAAAGAGCGCCATCGCCATCGGTATGAAGTGAACCCCAATTATATCGATGTATTAGAGGCTTCCGGCATGCTCGTTGCGGGGCGTTCTATGGACGAGTCTTTGGTTGAAATGATCGAGTTTAAGGATCACCCATGGTTTGTTGCATGCCAGTTTCACCCCGAATTCACGTCAACGCCGCGCGGAGGCCACCCGCTTTTCAAGGCATTTATCGTCGCCGCGTTGAATCACTGCCAGTCTGGGAAGGCTTTCGAGCAAGCTTAGAGACCTGAGCTAACGATTGCACGCGAACTGCGCGGCCGTGGAGGGTTAGCAGATGATCAAGAAAATGGACTTATGCGGTTACTCTGTCTCGTCAGACTCGCCTTTCTTTTTGATAGCCGGACCGTGTGTGATCGAGTCTGAAGCGATGGCAATGAAAACGGCCGAGGCGCTTAGGGAGATCGCAGAATCGCTGGGTCTGTTCTTGGTCTACAAGTCTTCATTTGACAAAGCGAATCGTTCGTCTTCAACGAGTTACCGCGGCCCGGGGTTAGCGGCGGGTTTGTCGATCTTGGAAAAGGTGCGCGATAGGTTTGAACTACCCATAATCACAGACGTGCACGAGGACACTCCCTTAAGCGAGGTCGCTGAAGTAGTGTCGATACTGCAAACGCCAGCCTTTCTCTGTCGCCAGACGAATTTTATACAAAACGTCGCCCGGCAAGGATTGCCCGTCAACATTAAAAAAGGTCAGTTTTTGGCACCTTGGGACATGCAGCATGTGGTGGGAAAAGCACGTGCCGCTGGATCTGACAGAGTCATGGTTTGCGAGCGAGGAGCGAGTTTTGGGTATAACAACCTAGTGTCGGATATGCGCTCGATCCCGGTGTTACGATCAACGGGATGTCCGGTTGTGTTTGATGCGACCCACAGCGTGCAGCTCCCGGGGGGGCAGGGTGAAAAATCTGGTGGACAACGGGAGATGGTCCCGACGCTCGCGAAGGCTGCCGTTGCTGTGGGCGTACAGGGATTATTTATGGAGACGCATCCCGATCCTGATGAGGCGTTGAGCGATGGACCCAACTCTTGGCCCTTGGGGGAGCTGAGTGAACTGCTGAAGGTCCTTAAGGATATTGACGGCGTGGTAAAATCGGCAGCGGTTTAAGCACGCAGTATAAAGAAGCCTAAGCTTCATAGAACGCCACAGAAAGGTGCTGCAGAAAAGCCCAACGAAGCGCGAAAAGAAAAGCTGTATAGCAAAGCCATATAGCAGCTGACCAAAAGCGGGTTAAAAAATAAGATTAGAGGGTCGGTGTGACTGAAATTGTAGATGTAAGGGCGCGAGAAATTCTTGACTCCAGAGGGAACCCAACGCTCGAGGCAGAGGTTGAACTGAGTTGTGGAGCGGTAGGTTCAGCCATGGTGCCATCCGGCGCATCGACTGGGTCGCGGGAGGCGCTCGAGTTACGCGATCAAGACGCCGGACGCTATTTGGGGAAAGGGGTCCAGAAAGCGGTCGGCCACGTGAATACCTCAATTAGAGAGCGGCTCATGGGGATGGATCCCATGGAGCAACAAACTGTTGATCAAGCGATGCTTGATTTAGATGGAACGGATAACAAGGCTGTACTGGGAGCCAACGCCACCTTGGGCGTTTCGCTGGCGACGGCGCACTCGGCTGCTGTGGCATCCAGAGTGAAGCTGTACGAGCACTTAGCGAAACTTGATGAGTCGGCCGGTCGTTATAGCATGCCAGTCCCAATGATGAATATTCTGAATGGTGGTGAACACGCGGATAACAATGTCGACATCCAAGAATTCATGATTCAACCGGTCGGCGTCACTTCCTTCGCTGAAGCATTACGTGCCGGTGCTGAGATTTTTCATGCATTAAAAGCGGTATTGAAAAAAGAGGGCCTTGCCACAGCAGTGGGCGACGAAGGCGGGTTTGCGCCTAACCTTGCAAGTAATCGCGCGGCGCTCGAATCGATTGTCGTGGCGATCGAAAAAGCGGGGTACACCCCCGGTCAGGACATTTACCTCGCCTTGGACTGTGCCGCTTCTGAGTTTTACCACGATGGGCGATATGTTTTGAGCGGTGAGAGTCGTGAATTCAGCAGTGAGGAATTCGTTGGCTACCTCGAGGAATTGGTGTCTGAGTTCCCCATCTTATCGATCGAAGATGGACTGGATGAAAGTGATTGGGATGGCTGGGCGCACATGACGGAGCGATTAGGAGATCGCGTTCAGTTAGTGGGAGATGACTTGTTCGTCACCAATCCCGGTATTTTGAAACGTGGTATAGATAACCATGTAGCCAATGCAATTTTGGTCAAGGTCAATCAGATCGGTACGCTGAGCGAGACCTTGGAGGCGATTCAGATGGCCCGCGAGGCCAATTATGCAGTGGTGATTTCGCATCGCTCGGGTGAGACGGAAGACACGACCATTGCCGATCTGGCTGTTGCGACAGCGGCCGGGCAGATTAAGACGGGATCGCTTTGCCGATCCGATCGAGTCGCAAAGTATAATCGTCTTCTACGGATCGAAGATTGGTCTGGCGCTAACTATAAAGGTGCTAGTGAGTTTAGATTGATGAACTGATATGGCGATAATTAAACCCAACACCCTAATCATGATTGCATTGCTGATTGGTACCGTTTATCTGCATACTCGAATTTGGTTCGGCGATGGTAGCTTCGCTCATGTGTCGGCCTTACAGTCGCAGCTGGATCACCTAATCGAGGACAATGAACTCAAGCGAACCCGCAACCGGCTACTTAAGGCGGAAATTCTTGATTTGCGCGAGGGTCTGGACGCTTTGGAAGAGAAAGCCCGGGCCGATTTCGGCCTGATCAAAGAAGGCGAGACTTTCTTACTTCTGATCGATCAGTGAAGCGCATTTGATGACTGAATTGCCCAGGGTTCATGTTGTCATTCCTGCCGCAGGTATTGGTCTACGCATGGCAGCTGATCAGCCTAAACAGTACCTGAAACTGCTCGATCGACCCATTTTGCAATGGACACTCGAGAAACTTGCCGAACTCAATCTAGGCTCAATGGCGGTAGCGCTTGCGCCAGACGATGAGTGGTTCGATAGCATTCCCAATACGGCTTCTTTGCTGAAAGTTACGGGCGGCGCTAGTCGAGCAGAATCCGTGCTGAGTGCGCTAACTGCGATCGATAGCGATGCGACTGATTGGGTGTTAGTGCACGATGCGGTGAGGCCGCTCGTGAGGCTCGAGGACATTAAGCGCTTAATCGAGGTAGCCACCAATAATGGGTTTGGAGCGATTCTTGCGCAGCCTGTGACGGAGACGCTAAAAACCGTGAGCAATCTTGAAGTGGTTGAGACGCTAGATCGCTCGAGGGTCTGGAGAGCGCAAACCCCGCAGATGTTTCCCATGATGCAGCTTCATTCAGCATTGAGTGCGATGCCAGAGGCCACCGACGAGGCGAGTGCGATGGAGGCGGCAGGTTATCGAGTCGCCGTTGTTGAAGGAGATGCTACGAATATTAAAATTACAACGCCCAGTGATATGGCCTACGCCGAATTTTTACTGCGCGAGGAGCAGAGTCAGTGAGAATTGGCCAAGGCGTTGACGTGCATGCATTTGATCAGAGTGGGTCAGCCGACTCGGTACGTCTCGGCGGGGTCGATATCCCCCACGACCAACGATTGATTGCGCATTCGGATGGCGATGTCGTCATACACGCTTTGATGGATGCATTGCTGGGTGCGGCGGCACTTGGTGATATCGGTCAGCACTTCTCTGATGACGATCGAGCCTATGCCGGTGCAGACTCGATGATGCTTCTCAAACAAGTTGATCAAATGATTCGGGCCGAGGGCTTCGTCATCGGCAACGCGGACATTACGGTTGTGGCGGGGCGTCCGAAAATTGCTCCGTATGCAAGTGAAATACGCGCGTGTATTGCCGACGCGCTAGAGGTTCATCGAAACCAAATCAGCATTAAGGCAACAACAACCGAGGGGCTTGGGTTTCTAGGGCGTCGGGAAGGCATTTTGGTCACGGCTGTGGTGTTGCTGTTATGACTTCGTTTGATGGTCAATTGGTATCCGTCCCGCCAGCAATGAATCACGCTTACGCGCCGCTCAACGTGACCGGTAAGTACCGTTGCCGATGCGAGGATTTCATCGTCGTAGAGCAGAGTCTCTCTCCCACACATGTGGGCGAACATGATCATCTCTTGATTGAAAAGCGGGGATGCAATACCGAGTGGGTTGCCCGCCGTCTTGCTGACTATGCGGGTGTACCGCCAGTGGCCGTGGGATACGCAGGAAGAAAAGATCGGCATGGGGTAACGACGCAAGCATTTACGGTGAGGCCATCAGCGGCAGCTCAAGTTGACTGGTCGCATTTCGAGACATCAGGTTTTGCCATTAAGGCGCTCACGAAAACTCAAAAAAAATTGCGACCGGGGGACCATCACGGCAACCGTTTCGATCTTGTTCTAAGGGAAGTTACCGGCGACCTGTCTGCTAGGCTGGAAAAGATAGCGAGCGAGGGGTTTCCAAACTACTTCGGGCCGCAACGCTTTGGCCGTGGCGGCATGAACCTCATGGCGGTGGGTAGCCTCTTTGAAGGACGAAGAGTGCCGCGTCGCGAACGATCATTTTTGTTGTCCGTCGCCCGAGCCCAAATGTTCAACGAGTATCTATCCCGCACCCTAGGAGCCGTGGGATGGGAGCATGTGAGCGCCACTGACGTCGGGCCGCTGTATGGTCGCTCGAGAGATCCTCAGCTCGGAGAGTCAGGGTTAGATGAGCGATCTAGACAGTGGCTTCTCGGACTCGCTCGTTTCAAAGTCTCGGCGTCTTTACGTGCGATGCGGGTTGTTCCAGAGGCGTTGAGCTGGGAGAAAGTCTCGGACAGGCAGTGGCGGTTAGATTTCGTGTTACCTCCCGGTAGCTATGCGACCAGCCTGCTTCGTGAGTTGCTGGATGCAAAAGAGGGTGAAGGCGGTGAGTGACTCGCGGTATCAAGGAATAGGGATGACGTCGCAGCGAACTCGGAATCGGTTGATTGATCGTTTGCGGGAGCAAGGAATCCGTAATGAAGAGGTGTTGAGGGTGATCGCAGAAACCCCACGGCATCTGTTCGTTGACGAGGCGCTATCTCATCGCGCATACGAGGATACCGCGTTACCCATTGGGCAGGGTCAGACGATCAGTCAGCCTTATATCGTTGCACGGATGACCGAATTGCTTATCGAGGAGCACCGTCCCACTCGAGTGCTAGAGTTAGGTACAGGATCCGGTTATCAAACAGCGGTGCTTGCGCAGATCGTCAATGAGGTTTTTACCGTTGAGCGGATTGCTGCGCTGCTCGATCAAGCCCAGAGACGATTCAGAACGCTCGGTCTAAAGTCGATCCGCCATCGTCATGATGATGGGCACCTCGGCTGGGCAGATCGAGGGCCTTTTGATGGGATTTTGTGCACTGCATCACCTGCTGAGGTCCCACCGCCGCTGATCGATCAATTGTCTATAGGAGGCCGCCTAGTGATTCCAGTTGGGCGCGAAGAGCAAACCCTGCACGTGATCACTCGAACGGAAGAGGGGTATGACGAGATGGTCGTCGAACCCGTCCGATTTGTTCCTTTGTTGGGCGGCCGAAAGTGAAGCCCTTAAAACCAGTCAAAACGGCGGTAGTCGGCATATTGATGGGCATTGCAGAGGTCATCCCTGGTGTCTCTGGCGGTACGATCGCTTTCCTTAGCGGCTTGTATTGGCGCCTCTTATCAGCTTTAGCGTCGATACCATCGGTGGTTCGATCTTTTTTATCTACTCAGTCGCTGGTGCGAGCATGGCGCGAGGCGGACGCCTCATTTTTGCTCGTGCTTTTCGGGATGATGCTGCTGACAGCGATACTAGTTTCCGGACTGATCCGTTCTGCGCTGGAAAGTTACCCGATTCATCTGTGGTCTTTATTTACCGGGATGATCTGGGTATCCGCAATGATCATGTTGGCAGATAAATCTAGTCGCAGTCGATCAACCATCCTTTGGGTGGCTGGCGGCGTGGCGATGAGCGTCATCGCGCAAGTCGGTCTTGCCACGCAATTGGGCACTCACCCTGTTGCGTTGATTATTGCGGGTGCGATTGCGGTGAGCGCCTGGGTGCTGCCTGGTATTTCTGGAAGCTTGATTCTGCTGCTCCTTGGGTTGTACCCCACGGTCATCGTGGCGCTATCAACGCTGGACATGGGCGTCCTCGCTCCACTTGGTTTTGGATGCATGGTCGGTCTATTGATTTTCGCCAATGGGTTAAAGCGTGTTTATGCTCGGTTTAGATTAGAGACTGTCTGCTTTTTGTCGGGAGTACTCTTGGGTTCGTTGGTCAGGCTTTGGCCATGGCAGTTTGTCCAAAGTTATCAGTTCAGAGAATCAGGAGAGCCGATTCCAATCGTACAGTGGCCCGTGACCCCTTGGGAGTATGAGAGTTTAACAGGGCAGGAACCACACTTTGGCGAAGCAATCGCACTGACTTTAATCGGCGGTACTGTTGTTTGGGGTTTACATCAGTGGTCTGCGATAGTTGGCGTAGCAGACGATGAAGGGCGCTAATTCGATCATGAATTGGTCGGCTGCAGGTTTAATCATCGTACTCGTAGGGAGCCTAGTAAGTTGTCAGAGTACGCCACCGCCTGCGCCGATGAGCGTGATCGGAGAGCGAGGTAAGACGCATGTTGTGCGACGAGGTGAGACGCTCTATGCCATTGCCTGGAGGTATGGTCTTGATTATCGCGCGCTTGCGAGAAGTAATGGTATTTCCAAGCCCTATACGATTTACGTTGGCCAGCGATTAAGACTCGTGTCAACAGGGAAGTCGTCAAAGCAGTCAACGAAAGGCGCAGCGAATCCACGGGTCGCAAAGACGCCCGATCGGGCTGTATACAAAAAAAAGCCTGTATCGAAACCGGCCCCGCCCCCTGCTCCCAGTCGTTTATCTTGGCA
>CAJXDD010000055.1:0-13464 GCA_913052075.1 uncultured Gammaproteobacteria bacterium | reverse complement strand
CCTGCCACCGATCCTCCAGGTACGCTTTTGCATCGTCACTATCCAGGCCATCAATCGTCTCTGTCTCAAGCTGATCTTTGCCACTGAAGCAATAAATACGGTCTTCATAGAGGTGATAGACCCCTTTAAAGGATGCACCCATTTCGATGGGCCAGGTCATCGGAGCACATGCGATATCGAGAATCCGCTCGATCTCATCGAGCACCTCTATCGGGTCACGAATTTCACGATCAAGTTTGTTGATAAACGTTAGTATCGGCGTGTCACGAAGTCGACAAACCTCCATCAACTTGATGGTTCGATCCTCAACCCCTTTTGCCCCGTCAATGACCATCAGCACCGAATCGACGGCCGTCAGGGTGCGATAGGTATCTTCGGAAAAGTCCTCGTGACCTGGGGTATCGAGCAGATTGACGACACAATCTCGATAGGGAAATTGCATGACCGATGTGGTCACCGAAATGCCCCGCTCCTTTTCGAGCGTCATCCAATCGCTGGTGGCATAGCGATCCGACTTTTTCCCTTTCACAGTGCCAGCAACCTGGATGGCTTTACCCCAGAGCAGCAACTTTTCGGTGATCGTTGTTTTTCCAGCGTCAGGGTGAGAAATGATGGCGAACGTGCGTCTTCGAGCCATCTCGGACTGAGACATGACTGACCCCGTTTACAGGATGATGATTTCGAGGAGCCGGATTATACATGAGCGCCTCATCGGGTCATAAGCTGAGCACTTTAGCCATTAAGATCGCGTCCTCACGGCCACCATCTGTAGGATAGTAGCCGTTCCTCCGACCCGTCTCATTAAATCCGGCGCCCCCATAGAGCCCTATCGCCGCAGCATTGGACGCCCTGACCTCGAGGAACATCTCTCTCGCGCCTTGACTCTCTGCGCGGCTGATCACTGCTTTCAGCGCGCTGGTTCCCAATCCTCGCCCTTGGTTCTGCGGATGAATACAGATATTGAGCAAATGCGCTTCATCCAAGATGAACTTCATCACGGCATGACCCACAATCTCCCCGCGCACTACGGCCACCCAACATTGATCGTTGCCGTTTAAGCTCTGGCGCATCACGGTTTGAGACCACGGAAATTCATAGGCTGCATTTTCATTACCCATGACAAAGGGCAAATCAATGTGACGCATCGACCTCAGGATTAGTTCGCTTTGCACGCTAACCGGCTAGCCATTTTGACTGAGGGTTTCCCACAATCGACGTTTCATATCCGTTTGAGGCAAGGTTTCTCTACCGAGGACCAAGTCGACCCACCTCACGTCCTTTGAGACCAAACCGAGCAAGTCGATAATGCCCTTTCCCTCGCTGGCTGACAGTGTGTCACCCAGGATGATAACGCCAACCTGCGCACTGCTTCGTTTGACGGTCGCGACCAGTTCAGACGGCAGGTCGGCACCGGCTTGCTTCCAGGCCATACGAGACAGCGATCGGATCTCCAAGCCGTTGTAAGCCCGCACCACATCATCGGCAAACTGGACGAGACGGCCCTCTTCCTCGTCTCGCTCTGCGACCACACAAATCAGCAGCGTTCGATAATCATAAAACGCAGCATGTAACTCGCGGCTCGCGGCAATGTCGACCACCGAGGCCGGGACAGCATCTGCAGCCTCTGGAGAGGATGGGGCCTTCTCTGCTAGCACCTGGACGCTATCAGCACGCGTTGGCCCGTTGGGGCTAACGTTGGTTAAGTCGCGATCATCGACGGACCCTTGTTGCTCGACTGCCCGAGCCTGTACTTCATCGGTCTCGCCTGCCGAACTGACTGCGGCACTCTTATTGGACCGCCCTCGAAGGCGCCAAACATCAATGCCCATGGCTTCGAGTCGGATGCTTTGTAAATTCGTTTTATTCGACATGCCTTTTGACGCACCTAGCGCTCATGCTGCTTTTTTCAGATTTCTTTCTGTTTTTTTCGAGCTTCGTATCTGGCTTTTTTCTGGCTCTTTTCAGCCTTTATACGATCTTCTGCTCGGCTCGCTTTTCATCGCAGTTTTAAACGCACTATTAATCGTACGCACGTCGCTCCTCTCATCGTAATTTGCGAATCGCTCAACGGGCTTCGCGAGTCCTTTGTTAACCGCTTTCTGGGAATTATTAAATAATCAGACCCCAGAATGCTCTCTAGCAACCCCTGATCGATCTAATTCGCGAGGCTCTCGATCAAAAGTAATAGCGAATGCCGACGTAAACCACATGAGGGTTCCATCCAAATTCACTCCCAAGTTCGACCCCCGTAGGAGTAATCGCGATTTCCTCATCCCCATCAAACCGATAATACCCGGCCTGAACGCTCCATGCGTCGGAAAGGTAGCGGTCGACGGATGCTTGAAAAAAACTCGACAGATCGTCCAGATTCAAAATTGCCTGGGCAGCAATACTAGTCACGCCTGACAATTGCACACTTAGCCCAGCCAGCACATACCGTCTGGCAAGCAAAAAGACACCAAAGTTTTGATAAGCATCGGGATGCTCGGTTGCTAGATATCGGGAAACATCTTGCTCGCCGGCACCATTATAGTGAAGCTCAAGCATCCAAAGACCGGTCGCGGCAAATCCTCCATCGATACCAATACTCGAGCGCCAATAGGACTCTCTGCCTGAGACACGCGCTGCCTCCCACCAGAGTCCAAATTGACCTGCAGCACCGTTAGCCGCGAATCCGGCAAGGCGATAATCCGGGCGCTCAATCCATGTTGCGGCGAGATCAACGCCTCTCGCGTTGGTAATCCATCGACCAAACCATGCTGATTCCTCAGGCTTCCCTTCAGCTCCCGCTATCCATCCCGCATCGATCATGGATAAATCTCCCAATGACCGTTCAAACCGAATGGCATCAACACCGGGTCGGTATTCAGTATCTAAGACCCGCAGATCAAACGGTAGAAAAACGTCTGTCGGACTAATAATTCGAGCCGAGCCCAGCGATAACGCCTGACGCCCTAAGGTAATATCCCAGGTCCCTCTCGCAAGCCGCACATTGGCGCGGTCCAATGACTGCTGACCTCTGCTCTTTTTGCCGCTGGCAAATACAGTGTTCAGATCATCAAAGCGATAACGCCCTTGGGCACCTGTTCTCAGCAATTGGGAGTCTCCCATCCACTCCCGAGACCCAAAAAGACCCTGAATTTCGTAATGAAATTCAGTGCTCCAATCGCGTCCTTTTGGCTCCCACATCAGTCGCAAACTGCTCTCTTGAACCGCCTGGCGTGGAATCTCAATGTCTCCATTGGTTTGCTCAAACTGGACGAGCGAGAAATTCTTCAAGTAGCCGGAGAACGTTTCATCAGCCCAGCTAGCGTGAGCGATGCATAGGCCAACTAGCAATGCCCAGCGCCAAGCTTTCACAATCGCTCTGGTGCCTCATCTTTTGTAACCATACCGTCCTCTAACCAGACAAGCCGTCTCGCGCGCTCAATAATTTTTTGATCGTGCGTCGAGAAGAGAAATGTCACGCCCTCGTTTTCGTTCAGTTCCCGCATCGTCTCGAGCAACGCAACGCCCGTCTTCGAATCAAGATTGGCCGTTGGCTCATCTGCCAAAATAATGTCTGGACTCGACGCCATCGCTCTTGCAACTGCCACCCGTTGCTGCTGCCCCCCAGATAATTCCGCAGGCCGACGATGCCCGAGCCCATCGAGACCAACCATCTTTAACATCTCATCCACTCTCTTTCTTCGGTCTCGAGCCGCAAGTCCCTGAAGCAGCATGATGTATTCAATATTCTCTGCAGCCGATAACACAGGGATGAGGTTATAGGACTGGAAAATAAACCCGATATGATCCCGCCGAAAGTCTGACATTTCTGCTGAGGACATGCTCGTCAAGTTCATCCCTGCAAGCGCTATGTGCCCTTCATCCGGCTCGTCCAGCCCACCGATCAGATTAAGCAGTGTTGACTTTCCAGACCCGCTTGGTCCAACAAGCGCCGCGAATTCGCCACTCTCTACAGTTAATGAGACCCCGCCCACCGCCGTCACCAGCGCAGCTCCCTCACCGAACCGACGAACCACCTGGTCGGTATAAATGACCGGCGTGTCTGTCTTTCGCTCTGTCATCACAGTCTCCTTAGAGGGAACGTTTGATCGCCTCGGCAGGCGTAATCTTTGCCGCGTAAAGCGCTGGATAGAGTGCTGTGAGCAACGTCAGCCCGATCAAGAACCAAGATGCCTCGAGAAATTGGTTAATTAGCATCACAGGGCGAATCCGTTCGGGAATCACGACGCCACCGACTTCCATCTGACCAAGCCCGAGCCCCTCTCGCTCAAAGTAGTCCCCGACGAAATACGCAATGAGCACCCCAATCGCTACACTCGCTAATGCCATCAGCAAAGACTCAAGAACAATCAGGCGACCGATCCACCAGGGTCGCGTACCAATTGCCTTCGTAACCGCAAACTCATACAACCTTTCATAAATCGACATGAATATGGAGTTCACAACGCCAAGAGCTGCTAACAAAAACAACACCAGTCCTAGTATCAACCTTCCAAAGCCGGTCATCTCGAGCATGCCACCAATCGAGGGCTGCAACTTGAGCCAACCCTCGGCAGCAGTTTGGTCATCGCGCACACGATCGTAGAGGGGAAGATCCGCTTCGTTGGCTCGGTCACGGTTCTCGAATCGGATCACGAACTGATGGGTGCCGTCACCGATCATCAGCATCTCGCGCGCGGCTTCGAGATCGATAAACGCGAGTCGATCGTCCAATTCACTCGGACCGAAATTGAGCACGCCAGACACTCGAAAAAGCCTCTGGACGAGCTCATTACCCTCAACAGAAGAGGTCGTAAGGACAATACGATCACCTAATCCCACTTCAAGCTTCTCGGCTAGACTGTCTCCGAGGAGCAAATCACTCCCTTTGGTAATCGGCGAGCCCTCAACCTGAGCTTCGCGAATCCGGCTCACTGCCTTCTCTTGCTCCTGATCAATGCCATAAATCATGACGCCTTGCGTCGCGTAACTCGACGCCAACATGGCGGGAGTCATAACCCGTTCACTAAAAGCACGGACA
Organism: uncultured Gammaproteobacteria bacterium; assembly: GCA_913052075.1. Classification (GTDB taxonomy): domain Bacteria; phylum Pseudomonadota; class Gammaproteobacteria; order Pseudomonadales; family Azotimanducaceae; genus UBA9926. The sequence continues at coordinate 8,435 of CAJXDD010000055.1, read as the reverse complement.
TCTTGATCCAGTGCGAGCACCTCACGAAGAGGAGCTGTATTGTCCAAATACAGGGAAGGGTCGAAACGTTCCCTGAAGCCCTGGTGGTAGATTTGCGCCTCGCCCTCTAGCGTGTCGGTCAGGCTATCCACCATGAGCCGGCTCACACCCACCATCATTCCGTCCATTAAGATCATGATGACTAACGCGCTCGTGAGCAAAAGACAGGTCAATGCAGTTCGACGTGTGTTTCGAAGCAAGTTTCTAAAGGCAAGCTTGAGAATGAGCATTAGTAGTGCCTCATCGCTTCAACCGGGCGAACACGAGCGGCTCGCCAACCCGGCGGCAAACTCACCACCAATGCAGACACCAAAATCAGGGTCATCGGCATGACCAATACGTAGGCCGAGAGCATGCCTCGATAATGCGAGAATGCGACGCCCCCCATATCAATGGGATCAGCCAACTCGAACCCCACGTTGGTAAACCAGTAGACGAGCGGGAACACGGCAAGAAGACCGACTGCAATTGCAGCAGACGCTAACATGACGGTTTCTAGCGCCACCAGTTGAACGAGCTTGCCTGGCCGGCAACCCATAGCCCGGAGCACGCCAAACTCTCGGGTGCGCTCGAGCACAGACATGAGCACGGTGTTCAGAACACCAATGAACACGAGGAAAATGATCAGCCCGAGGCCAAACTTGTTTCCCTCCCTGTCTGCTTGCATCGTTTGGTAAAACGTTGACTCGATGACCTGCCAAGGCGAGACCTCAAGGTTTGGAAATTGCTGTTGCAGCTTCTCCGCTGCCGTACTGGCATCACCAATATCACCTAGTCGAAGCGCGATCTGATGGACCGCGTCATCCAGAGCCAAAAACGCTTGAGCGGCGCTGAGCGGCAGGTAGACCGTCATTCGATCGGATGACTTCTCATTGCCTACTACCCCCACCACCTCATAAAGATCATTCGCAATACTGCCATCGGCGCCTTGACCGATCAGAACCAGACCATCACCAACGCTAATGCCAAGTGCCCTTGATATCCCGAGCCCAATCATGGCCGGTGTGGTCGGCCCCGCGGCCGCCTCGCTCAGGTAAACGCCTTCGGTTAATTTCTCCCGCACATGAGTCACCGATGGCTCTAATTGCCCATCAATGCCGACCACTTGCACTGGCGATGACTTTTCCTCCCCATAAGCGAGCGCAGCAGATAAGACTCGCGGTGCAACACCGACAATATTGGGCGCACTCTGGAGGGATGAAACCACTTGGCTCGATTCCCGAATGACCCGCTGGGTCCTCGGTTGCACTCGATAATCCGGGGCGTGCAACTGCACGTGGCCGACCCGATCGCGCGTGAATATTTCAATCATGTTGCCGTAACTGCCTTCAATCAGCGACACAGCAAAGGTAATCAAAAAGTAGCCACCAGCAATGGATATCCCTGTCAGAATCGATCGCCGCTTTTGCCGAAGCAGATTGCGCCAGGCCAACTGGAGCTCAAGCACTAGCGTCTCCGTCTCAAGTACTGCAGCGTGAAGGTCTCGCTCGGAATGTCAACGTCGAGCGCGAGCGTGTCATAAGTGATGACGGTCTGGTGGCCAGGCTTTCGTAGCGACGTCATTTCCATTTTGCTAGGCAGAAGCCTCTCGCCAAACTGTCTGTTGTCTGAGAAACGCAGCACTCGTATTGCCTCCCCTTTCTCATCAAAGTAGGTCTGAGTTTTGGGCAGTAGCGGGTCTTTGGTCACCTCGAACGAGATCTTGCCCCAGACGGTAACGGTCGCCTGCTTAGGTAGCAGCGTTACCAAATACGTATCTTCTTTTTCTTCAAGATTGACATCGTAAAGATCAGTCAATGTGGATTGCTTTACGAGATCATCATTCGTGAAGTCACTGCCCATCCATGAATTCATCATCATCGATGGTGGTACTTTGACGACGCGATTAATCTTGGGTAGGAAATTCCACATTTCTTCGCCTCGCATCAACGAGGCAATCCCGCGATCTTTTTTGGGCTCTAAGACTTGGAAATAGGCGTAGTCATCACCCTGGGTCATACCCTTGAAAACCAGCCGCCGCTCGTAGTCGGGCGTCTTGATTTCCATCACCATTTGCGCCTCACTTGACTGCCCCTGATATAGCTGGTCCAAGTAGTCGATGAGTGCCGGGCCGCTTTCAAACCGCGGAGATTCTGCGGCGGCTAACGCAACATGCATTGCCAAAACGAAAGTAACCCCGATGCGCGACCACCTATTGCGCTGAAGTGCTTTTTGCCAAGAACGGTGATCTTTATGAGCATCGAACGGATCCGTTGGGTCTCTCGCGAAACGACCCAGCCGCACAGATCTGATTATCGATAAGCAAAACAGAACCACGCCCCGCTGACCCATTATGCGCCACCTCGCTTTATGCAGCCGTTTACCCGCTAGACATTATCATCTCAAACGTCTGTATGCCCACCTTGTCAACTGGAATATCGCTGAGCGCCTAAAATCATCGCGCACAATCAGCACCCGGTGCGCGTTTTCGCGTGTGACGCTCGTAAACCCATGATGAATTCAGTCAAGCCCAAAGCCAGGGTTTCCAATCGATAATTCCTCAGGGTCAAACCCGTAAACGCCCAGTTGTTGACAGCTGCTGACAGTTGCCGATCACAAGCATTCAGGCAACAGCCTCGATCGAGCAGACCATGACAGTGTGTCATAGGCTGAACAAACCGCCACCAGTGAACTGAGCTACTCTCTCAATTCTTGTCCTTGGCCGAGTGATGCAGAGTTGCTAGGCTTTTGCTGCACAGAGACTACGTGGTGAGCCATGAAGAAATCAGTTATCCAGCGTCAACGCCCTGATATCTTCGAGTCTTTTGATCACTTCAATGAATGGCTGAGCGCCCCAGGTCACTGGTTGTCCGGAGTGCAGCGCATTGACGTCGCGAAGGCTACCAGGGCAGTGGCAGACTGCCCTGCCTGCAAAACGATCAGTGACGCACTGTCCCCCAAGTCTCTCGACCATCAGCACCAATGCGATACGGGTCTGCCAGCGGACGTTGAGGTCGTCATTCATCGACTGATCAGTGATCAAACGCGGCTCACATCAGCCGATATCAGCTCGCTCTCCGACCTCTTTGGCGCTGACTCGGCTTTTGCGTATGTGGAAATACTTGGCGTCGCTGTCTGTCAGTTTAGCCTCGATGAATTTCATCGAGGCCTGGGCCTCGCCCTGCCCGAACTGCCGAAGCCAAAAGAAGGCAGACCAGATCATTACCTTCCAGCTCATCTTGAAACCGACACCGCTTGGGTGCCCATGATCCCCACCGATCAAGTGTCTCCCGCCGAACAAGACTTGTGGCCCGGCAACCGAGGAGCCAATGTCTTGAGAGCATTGTCTGCCGCACCTGACACCGTTCGCGCTTGGCAACACTTATCCGAGACCATGTACCTCTCACTTCAAGGCATGGCTGAAATGATCCATGCACCCAACCGCATCTTGAGCCGCATGCAAATGGAACTCATTGCGGGGCGCGTCTCGGCGCTTAATCAATGCCTTTACTGAACCAGCTCACACGCCTCGATGCTTCGTGTAAGCGTCTCGCAATCTAGCCTACAAGTAGACTTAAGCGGCTTACGCACTGGCGATTCACAGGCGCTGGACGCGATTCCGAACGCGAGCACGCTGATTCGCCTCGCGGATGCATTTATGAATCACGAGCCCGATCACCTCGCGAATATTCGAGATGAAGCAGCCTCGGTTATCGGTGAGCTTGGGGTGATAGAAGCAATCGGTGTTGCCGCCAATTTTCAGCGAATGGTTCGGATCGCGTCAGGCACCGGCATTCCTATTGACGAGCCCGACCCTGAGTTCGGCACGGCAGTGCGAGCGGCACTCAATCTCAACAACACTGACTGGCATCCACTCAGCGAATAAAACGCTGGCTTCCAGTCCAATCAGGCACTTACCGCTCCCTCAATTTCCCTGTGTAGTTGTTCGATGAGGGGGTTTAGCAAACAGAAAGCAAAACCCGCCGACAAACGCGGCCAACGCCAACACTGTGAACCCGCTTTGATAATTGCCCGACGAATCGGCCATGACTCCTGCTATCACTGGCCCAAACGACATCCCGAGCATCACTATGAGCGATGAAAAACCCATGATGGTGCCAAACGCTGACGCACCGAAGTAGTCCGCTCTCAGCGCAACCATCAGCGGACCTCGAATGCCCCAGGCCAGCCCGTGTACCGTTGCGAGCAGGACCACCTGCCAAGTGGTCTCTGCATAGGCAAGGCCGAGCAGCGCAACTGCGTGGGCAATCATGCATGCGACGCTCAAATACCGTTTATCAAATCGATCGCCAAGGTAGCCGCCTAGCAGCTGACCAACCATTTGACTGCCGGTCACCACGGTGACCATGACCGCTGCAGCTGTCAACGTGTAACCCAACCCTTCTGATAAGTGAGCCACCAAATGCACCATGATCGCTGAAACAGTCAGTAGCGCTGAGGCGTGGCCAACGCTGATCAACCAAAACGAAGCCGTCGCCATGGCCTGCCTGGCAGTCAGGTCTTTGGGCGCGTCGTGGGCCGTGTCAGTATGCTGCGTTGCCCGCGCGCCGTCAGGCACCGCGCCAAACGGCTGAGGTCTGTGCCGAACCACCTGCGCCATGGGCAACCCCAGCAGCAACACCAGCACTCCAGACATAAATGCAGTAAACCGCCAGCCCCAAGCCTCCAGCGCCAGCACCACAAGCGGTACCGCCATCCCGCCGATCGAATAACCGAGTTGAGACCAGGCCACCGCTTTTGAGCGATGTCGGTCGAACCAATTCACGATCGCGACCATCACCGTCGCGAAGCCTCCTAGACTTGAGCCCACGGCGATCAGCCCAAAAGCAAGGTAGAACTCAAGCAGTGAATCGATCCACGAGAACCACATAAACCCGAACCCAAAGAGCATGGTACCAATGCTTAAAATCAGCTTAGGCCCATACCGATCCACCAGCCACCCTTGAAGGGGACCGAGAATCCCGCTCTCAATGCGGGTTAACGCAAACGCGGCGGCAATCAGGGTTTTACTCCAGCCGAATTCCGCCTGGAGAAAAACAACGTACGCGCCATAGGATTGCATCCAGAGCATGCCCGCCAACATCTGCAACCCACCTGCAGCGGCCACAATATTCCAGCCGTAAAAAAAACGTCCGCCTGGGAAAAAAAGCGCTTTTAATTGCACGCTAAGTCCAGCCATGGTCTTTGATTGATTCCTTTTTCCACCGCAATGCTGTTTAGGGGTGGCTCAACTGATTTCTTCACATTCAGCGTTGGGTGGCGCTCAGGCTATAGCGACCCGTTGGCATTATCCGTCAACCTGCTCGGCAACCTGCTATGCGAGGCAACCAGTTGACTTGGTTGTCCGTTTCTCACTGACTCGAGTCCGTTCTTGTTGCCGATTCAGGTGCTTCGTAACCAGCCCGTGAGACGAAAGAGGCCTCTCTCCGAAAACGCCCTAAAGGTACTTAGCTCTAGCTAACCAACGATGCAGGTGCTGAAGAATGCGCCATATCTTCGCCTCAAGGTACAGGTTTTCCTGCATGTAACTCTTGGGGGTCACCAGCTCACGAATTCTAAGTGAGCATCCTAAATCACCACAGACGACGTTCGAGAGCGTTCGCCGTCCACCACTGCCTTTTTCCGTCAAGGTGAACATCGCGGCTCCACCCATGGCGTGAACGTGGTGACAAATGCTGCACATATCCAGCCTCGCCGCACGCGGTCTGCGCTCATGGCGTCTCAGCACCACGCCATGCAAATTCCCGTCGTTGGGGGATCGCGTCACGATGTACCCTAAGTGGCCAGAAGGATGAATCCAGGACAAAAAATCCCGATGATTCCACTCAATGTCTTCGAACTCTGGCAACCATAGTTCGTCGTTGGGCCCAAATGCTGCTTTTACGGCTTCCCCAGATAGTGCTTCCACTGCTATCGCCTCAAAAGCCATAAGCCAGCAGCAGATAAAGCCACATTGTTGTCATCAGGCGATCGCGTCATTGTTCCTGTGGAGGTGGTGTTCAAGGTGGGCTTGAGCAATACTTCTGACTCAAGCATGAAGGAAGCCACCCAATGATTCAAATCGAGCACCATAATGACATCGCCATCTTAACCATGGATGCGGGAGAGAATCGTTGGAATACGACATTCGTTCGTGCTTTCGCAGCCGCGCTGGATGAAATTGAGGCGAGCGACTCTGTGAACGCGCTGGTTACCCAATCGAGCGACCCAAAATTCTTTTCGAATGGTTTGGATCTTGAGTGGCGTGCGAGCGATGGCGATCATCCAGGGGGGGATCGAGATGCCTTTGGTGCTGAGTTTATGGGCCTGATGGGCCGAGTCATTACCTTACCGGTTCCTACGGTTTGCGCCATTGGCGGGCATGCATTTGGCGCTGGCTTCATGCTCGCCCTGTGCCACGACGTTCGCGTAATGCGTGAGGACCGAGGTTTCCTCTGCGCCAACGAGGTCGCTATAGGAATGGTCATTCCAGACCCCGAGATGGCACTCTTCAAGCACAAGCTTCCATCGAACACGTTCTTCAAAACGGTTCAGTTAGCCCATCGTTGGAGTGGCGGTGAGGCGGAGGCTCACGGGATTGTTGAATCAGCGGTCCCGCTAGACGCACTGTATGAGCGGGCCGTTCAGCGAGCCGAGCAACTGGCTCCGCTTGGTAAGAACCGGAAGGTGTTTGGCGCGATGAAGGAAAAACTGTTTGGCAAGACCCCATCTATAAATGCATCTGCTGGCGCTGCGCACTTGCTAAAGACTGCGCACCACTAGCGAGTGTTCCTAGGTCGGGACTGATCTAATTATTCTATGACTACTCAGGTGGTTAATCGTTTGTTGGCAGCCTTGCAGGCAATCTGACCACCGTTTCAGAGGGTTTTGACTCGCCCAGCGGGATGAGTTTTGTAGTGATCGAAGTCCCGCCCGAGGTCACACCTGAAAGCTCTGCGCTTCAGCTTATTGCGACTTTCACATCAAGACATCCAACTCAAGACATCCAACCCAAGACATACACACCAAGATTTCCACAAAGGCATTCACCCAAAGACATCGGCCTCGAACATATCGGGCCATTTCTCGGTGCAATAATGCAGCTTAAACCTGCAAACACTGGTATCTTATTAGGTGACAACGGTGACGATGATTCCTCGATAATCTCTTCGAAGGCTGGCATACCTAACGCCCTGGCAGAAACCATGACCAAGGGGTAAACCTGGAAAAATGGCGCATCGATAGAGGGGAATTAAACGACGCTGGCATCAATTAACGCCTCGAGCAAGAGGCGAGATAGCAAATCATCGACACGACGCGTCCCGCCCACAGTACAACAATAGAGAGATAGATGGACTACGAGCTAAGCGAAGATCAGGCGGCGTTTCGAGACGTCGCCCGCCAATTCTCCGACCGCCAGTTGGCTCCCAATGCGGCGGATTGGGATGCGAATAAAACCTTTCCCAAAGACGTTATCAAAGCGGCCGGGGACCTAGGCTTTTGCGGCCTATACTGCCCGGAATCAGCCGGTGGACTTGGATTATCGCGGCTAGACTCGAGCATCATACTGGAACAACTATCGATGGGCTGTACCTCCACCACCGCGTTTATCTCTATCCACAATATGGCCACCTGGATGGTCACAGAGTTTGGGTCAACTGAGCTCGTCGAGGCCATTGCACCTGGATTAATTGCGGGCGAGCAACTCGCGAGCTACTGCCTCACTGAGCCGGGCGCAGGATCAGATGCCGCGTCGCTTCGCACCCAAGCGGTCGTCGATGGAGACGATTACATCATCAACGGCAGCAAGATGTTTATCTCGGGAGCGGGAGACACGGATTATCTTGTCACGATGTTGCGCACTGGAGGCCCAGGACCCAAAGGCATTAGTTGTGTTGTCATCCCATCAGGCACGGAGGGCATTCAGTTCGGTCACAACCTCCATAAAATGGGATGGAACAGTCAACCCACGCGAGAAATCGTCTTTGACAATGTCCGCGTGCCCATCGGGCATCGTCTCGGCGAAGAGGGTGATGGATTTAAAATCGCAATGAAAGGTCTCGATGGGGGACGCATCAACATAGGAACCTGTTCTGTTGGCACAGCTCAAGCGGCACTCAACAGAGCCAAAAGCTACATGAGTGAGCGACAGCAATTTGGGGAGCCGTTATCCAACTTTCAAGCCCTCCAATTTAAACTCGCCGATATGGCAACAGAGCTCGTTGCTGCGCGCCAGATGATTCGCATGGCGGCATCTAGAGTCGACGCCGGTCACAGTGAAGCGACGGTCTACGCTGCTATGGCAAAGCAATTCGCGACAGACGTCGGCTTTAAAGTATGCAATGAAGCACTGCAAATTCATGGCGGTTACGGCTACATGCAGGAGTACCCCCTTGAGCGCCACATCCGGGATACCC
>CAJXDD010000054.1:0-13524 GCA_913052075.1 uncultured Gammaproteobacteria bacterium | reverse complement strand
CCCTTGGTAAGCCTGACCACCCACGTGCGGGTCAATCGTTGCTTGGAGAATCAGTTCAGGCGTTTCTTCAGCTACCTTCTCAATTTCGACCCCACCTTCAGTCGATGCCATGAAAACAATGCGTCGCGTTGACCGGTCTATGACGGCACCGAGATAAAGTTCACTATCAATATCGGTGCAGGATTCAACAAATATTTTGGATACCGGCTGGCCATTCTCATCGGTTTGAAATGTAACCAAATTTGTTCCGATGAGACCATCAGCAAATGATCTGATCTCGTCAAGATCAGAAAATAGCTTTACGCCACCAGCCTTGCCTCTTCCACCGGCGTGGACCTGTGCTTTGACCACCCAGCGATCGCCACCTATCTCCTTGGCGGCGTCAACCGCTTCGGCGCCCGAGTCTACGGCTATCCCTTTAGAGACCGGCAATCCATATTCAGCAAACAACTGTTTCGCCTGATATTCGTGAAGATTCATGATTGATTCCTTTTCATCCCAATTTCATCCCGAGCAGCCCTTAATCAACTCAATTGAGCGTTAACTAGTCGGCCTTAATACGACTTCGTGTGTGATCGAGCCGGCGCTGAGGAGCCCAGGAATCATACCGCAAGATTCCGACGCGTGGGACTGACCTCGTACGTAAACTACCCTCGCTGCCTGCGGCTCAGCTACTTAGACACATTTTTTTGGCCTCGAGCACCAGCACCCAGATGCAGTAGTACCGACTTTTTAGCCGGAAAGAGGGGCTCTAGCGCCTAGATAGCGCTCTAAATTGATTGCGCAATCGCTTTTAACGATTTTTTTATGCTGTCTAGCAAGATCTCGCTCGTCTTGGCCTTCACTTCTGTCATCTGAGGAGTCTCAATGAATGTCGGGCAACCCAGCAGGAGATCCTCTCCCTACGAGCTAGCCTTATTCTGACGGCGCCTAGACGCAATATGAATGGCGTGACCAGACACGGCCAAAGCCGCCTCGTGGAACCCTTCAGACAGCGTTGGATGAGCAAACATTGTTAACCCAATATCCTCGGCGGAGGCGCCAAATTCCATCGCAATCACTGCTTGAGCAATCAGCTCAGAGGCATGCGCTCCAACCATATGAACCCCCACTACCCGGTCAGTGACTTGGTCGGTCAACACTTTGACCATGCCATCCTTTTCGCTACTCGCAATGGCTCGGCCACTTGCCGCTAAAGGGAATACACCCACGCCATATTGCGTGGAAGATTCAAGCAACTCCTGCTCATTAGCACCTACCCAGGCCACCTCTGGATGGGTATAAATCACTCCAGGTACCAAGTCATAGTTCACTTGCGGTTTCTTACCGGCGATTAATTCAGCAACCATCACGCCTTCTTCCATGCCTTTATGAGCCAGCATCGGACCACGTACGGCATCACCTACCGCGTAGACATTACCAACCCCCGTGTGACAATTCTCGTCCACATGGATCTCGCCCCGCTCCGATCGGGTTATCCCGCATCCATCAGCTAAAAGATCCTCTGTCGCAGGAGCCCTTCCCACTGCAACAACCAAACGATCAAAAACCTCTACGTTCGCATCTCCATCTCGCTCAAAGCTTACGCTCACTTGTTTTTTCTTCTGCCCCTTAATCTCGGCCCCAGTCACCCTAGTGCCCAGACGTATATCAAGTCCCTGCTTTTTAAATAACTTCAGTGTTTCCCTAGCAATTTGTGTATCCACCGCTGGCAGAAAGTCTGGCAAAGCCTCGAGGATGACAACTTCGGAGCCTAATCGTTGCCAAACACTACCAAGCTCCAATCCAATCACACCCGCGCCAATGATTCCCAGCCGCTCTGGCACTCGCTCAAACGCTAGTGCTCCTGTCGAATCGACGATAAGTTCCTCGTCGATTCGACAGGGTGGAATCCGAATCGGAGTTGATCCAGGGGCCAAGATCAGCGCGTCCGCTTTAAGTTGCACAGACTCACCACTTGGCTGCCGAACGCTGACTTCTGTAGACGAGGTAACCGTTGCTCGACCTGAAACAAATTCTACGTTGTTCGCCTTAAGCAACCCCAAAACCCCTTGTGTGAGTTGTCCGACCACCTCAGACTTACGCTGCTGCATTTTTTCGACATCGACCTTGACCTTACCGACAGTAATACCCAACTCTGAATATTCATCTTGCGCACTAGCGTATTTATGGGATATGTCGAGCAATGTTTTTGAGGGAATGCAGCCAACGTTCAAACAAGTTCCTCCTGGCAGAGGTGTGCCGCCGTCGTCCGTCCACGAGTCAATGCACACCGTTTTCAAGCCCAGCTGACTTGCCCTGATTGCTGCGTGGTAACCAGCGGGGCCTGCACCCACCACAATCACATCGTATTCCATTATCTTCCCCTAGATATCCAGCAAAATTCGTGCTGGCTCTTCCAAAAAATCCTTAATAGTCACCAAAAATCGAACCGCCTCCTGTCCATCAATCAATCGATGATCATAAGAGAGAGCGAGATACATCATGGGTCTAATGACAACCTCTCCACTTTGCGCAACAGGCCTCTCTTGAATCTTGTGCATACCCAAAACTGCAGTTTGTGGTGGATTCAAAATAGGAGTTGAGAGGAGTGACCCAAAGACACCACCGTTCGAGATCGTGAATGTGCCACCGGTCATCTCGTCAATGCCTAGCTTCCCGTCTCTCGCTCTCTCTCCGTAAATGCGGATCTGATCCTCGATTTCCGCAAGCGAAAGGCTATCCGCGTCGCGAATCACAGGCACCACGAGCCCTCGATCAGACGAAACTGCAACCCCTATGTCCTGATACCCGTGGTACACAATGTCATTCTGATCGATGGAGGCGTTCACAGCTGGAAAGCGTTTTAAGGCTTCGGTAGATGCTCGGACAAAAAAGGACATAAATCCCAGCCGAGTTCCATTGTGGGCCGCTTGAAACGCGTCCTTGTACTGGGCGCGTAGCTCCATAATTCCCGTCATATCAACCTCGTTAAAGGTTGTCAGCATCGCCGCTGTTTGCTGTGCCTCAACCATGCGTTTTGCAATAGTCGCACGCAGTCTAGTCATCGGCACTCGACGCTCAATTCGATCGGCTTCAGTCTCTAGAAATGTACCTGGCTCGACTCGCGTGCTTGCGGCGGATTCAGAGTCTTTCTGGCCAATATCTTGTGCATCGGCGACTTCACGAAGTACATCGTCTTTTGTGATGAGTCCACCCTTACCACTCCCCTCAATGCTCGAAAGCGGAATCCCAGACTCCTTCGCTAACTTTCTTGCAGACGGACTCGCCGATGGAGAAACCGCTTCTCCATCGTTGACGGTCTCACTGACTGGGGTGCTCGCCTCTTTACTTGGCTTAGTCTCCTGCTCTGAGGAAGTTATGACACCGACTTTAAAGCGCGCCAGCAACTCCTCTGAAGTCACCACATCACCGACGCCTCTGATGATCTCTGTTACGGCCCCGTCGGCCGGCGCTACGACCTCTAGGACAACTTTATCCGTTTCGATATCGACCAAGACTTGGTCACGAGAGACCTGTTCCCCTGGCTCGACATGCCAGGTTGCTACCTCACCATCATTGATGGATTCAGGAAACACTGGCGCTTTAATTTCCATCTCTGTCTATACTCCCGCTGCCTAATCACGAAATCGGCGACTTATTGTTTATCCAAGCCAGCACAGGCCCCTATGCCTGCACTGACGTTAGTGATCTCCACTGCTGGTTAATTCTCATCCTCAGCGCCATGTGAACAGATGCTTGCCGTTAGTTGTTTTAGCCAACTCTCTATGTTCAGCTTTAGTAGCCGATATAGGGTATCTGATCCCCCATTTATGCAATCATGAGCCTCATGAGGGAGGGTTAGTCATTACGACGGAAACTCTGACTCCCTTTCATTGCTCGCCATGAGACTCATACCCCATCGTGGGTGCTATCCCCGACGCCCGTTAACGCCTGCTCAATCAAGGCTTTTTGCTGCTCGGTATGCAAACCCATATGTCCGGCCGCAGCTGCCGCTGATGCTTTGCGCCCCGCATAGGCTAAATGCGAATCGGGATAATGCGCTAAAAGTACTCTTCGCATATGGTGCTGACTGCTGTACCAGGCACCTTGGTTCATTGGCTCTTCCTGGCACCAAACTACTTCCTTGATATTTGAGTAAGGAGTCAGTTTTTCGCTCAAACCCTGCTCTGGGAAAGGATACAGCTGTTCAATCCGCAATATACCCACAGTTTTAAGATCAGCCAGCGCTCGAGCTTCCAGCAGATCGTAGTAAACCTTGCCACTGCATAGCACGAGCCGCTCTATCAGATCTGGAGATTTGCTGGCGTCCTTATCCGGTAATACCGCTTCGAATCCACCATCTGTAAGTTCTGTCCTGTCCGATACCGCTTCTGGGTGACGGAGCAGACTCTTTGGAGACATAATCACAAGCGGTTTTCTCACTGGGCTCAGCATCTGGCGCCGCAAGAGATGGTAAATCTGAGCTGGTGTACTCGGCACGCAGACTTGAATGTTGTGCTCAGCGCATAGTTGGAGGTAGCGTTCCAGCCGCGCAGATGAATGCTCCGGCCCAGCACCCTCGTAACCGTGGGGTAACAGCATGGTTAACCCAGACAAACGACCCCATTTTTGTTCGCCGCTGGTGATAAACTGGTCGATCACCACCTGGGCGCCATTTGCAAAATCCCCAAACTGTGCCTCCCAAACCACTAGAGTTCGAGGACTGGTTTGCGAATAACCGTATTCGAAAGCCAATACAGCCTCTTCAGACAGGAGTGAATCAAATAAATTAAATTCTCCAGTCACGCCAAGGCCTTGAAGTGGCGTCAACGCTTGGCCCGTCGATTGATCATGTAGTACCGCATGACGGTGAGCGAAGGTTCCTCGGCCCACATCTTGGCCGGTTAACCGTATATGAAACCCTTGGTCCAGTAGCGTGGCGTAGGCCATGTTTTCCGCAAATCCCCAGTTCAGCGCCTGCTCGCCTCGATTCATTCGCTCACGCTCATCTAAAATTCGCTTAACCTGACGATGAGGCTTAAAGGCAGCTGGGAGATCAAGCAAGGCGGAGCCAAGTTCTTCGAATCGACTAGCTTCGAACGAGGTATCCACTAAATCCATCCGACTCGCACTGAGATGGGATGACCAGTCCACATACAGGGACGTATCGGGTTCCTGCAAATAATCCCACGCGACGGCACTGCCCTCATCAAGTGCATCCCTGTAAGCCAGTATCCTGCGCTCATATTCCGCTAGTTCGATTGCGCCCGCCTGAATCAACGCTTGCGAGTATTGACTAAGAACAGTTGGATGAGCACGTATTTTTTCGTACATCAAAGGCTGCGTGATTGCAGGCTCATCGCCTTCGTTGTGTCCTCTACGACGGTAGCAAACGATATCGATGATCACGTCTTTACGAAATTTCATCCTATAGTCGAGCGCTAGTTGCGACACGAACAGAACCGATTCTGGATCATCGGCATTCACGTGAAAAATCGGTGCTTGAATCATCTTAGCTACTTCGGTGCAGTAGTGCGTCGAGCGAGCGTCGATTCTCTCACTCGTAGTGTAGCCAATCTGATTATTGATAATGACGTGGATCGTACCACCCGTATAGAAACCACGGGTCTGCGACATCTGGAACGTTTCCATCACCACACCTTGGCCTGCGAATGCGGCGTCACCATGAACATTGATCGCCAATACTTGATCACCCTGCGCATCTCCTCTGCGATCCATTCGCGCACGCACCGACCCTTCGATCACCGGTGCAGCAATTTCAAGATGACTGGGATTGAATCCGAGCGCCAGATGCATTTCTCCGCCAGGCGTCATGAGATTGGAGGAAAATCCCTGATGGTATTTTACGTCGCCGGACGAAGAGGCATCTCCTTCATACCGTCCCTCGAACTCATCGAACAGTTCGCCGGGGTCCTTGCCCAAAAGATTGACAAGCACGTTAAGACGCCCCCGGTGCGCCATACCGATCACCGTCTCTTTAACACCGTTTGAACCGGCACGATGAATCAACTCAGCTAAACAGCAAATGAATGTCTCAGCACCCTCCAGGCCGAAACGTTTGGTGCCCGGATATTTTTTACCGAGATATTGCTCCAAACCTTCTGCGGCCAAGATACGATCGAGCAGACGTCGTCGGGTTCCGTCGCCGTAGTAGGGCCGGGTCTGTGTTGTCTCCATCCGCTCTTGAACCCAACTTTGCTCGATTTGATCCGTAATGTGCATGAACTCTGCACCGATGGCACCACAATAAGTTCCCTCTAGAACATTGATGATTGCCGCAAGACTCGCTTCGGCCTCCTGCATTCTTAGCGAACCGACTTGAAATCGCGTGTCGATATCGGCTTGGGACAAACCGTGGAAGGCAAGCTCCAGTGATGGCACTGCTTGTTTTTCAGCCATTCCAAGAGGGTCTAAATTAGCTTTGAGATGACCTCTTCTCCGATAGGCGTTAATTAATTCACCAACGGCGAATTGCTTTCTTTCATGCTGGGCCGACACAGAGGATGCCGATGCCGGGACGACACGCGATTGGTTCTTTGCTAGGAGGAGGAAATGATCGCGAACCGTTGCATGGGAGAGATCATTGGGACCATCGACTTGCAACTGAGGCAAGTTTTCAAAGTAAGATTTCCATGGTTCGGGGCAGGCGCTCGGGTCCTGAAGAAATTCTTCAAAGATTGATTCTACGTAAGCGCTGTTGCCGCCAGAGATATGACTGGTTTGCCAAAGCTCGGCCATGGTTTTTGGGGTCATGGACTATCACTCAAAGTGAAGAGTCACATTGTACCGACCAAGCCTGATAGCCCCAACTATTTCGCGAATCTATCGATACTTTAGACCGCTCTATCGAGCAACATCGTTCTTATATGCCCAATCGCTCTGGTTGGGTTTAGGCCCTTCGGACAAACACTCACGCAGTTCATAATGCCACGGCACCGAAATACGCTGAAAGGATCCTCGAGGTTCGACAGTCTTTCTTCGGTTGCCGTATCCCGACTATCCGCAATAAAACGGTAAGCCTGAAGCAGCCCAGCCGGCCCTATGAACTTGTCTGGATTCCACCAGAAACTGGGGCAGGAGGTTGAGCAACACGCACACAAGATGCATTCATACAGACCGTCTAATTTTTCGCGATCTTCTGGCGATTGAAGTCGTTCTTTAGTCGGGGGCAAACTGTCGTTCTGTAGATAAGGCTCGACTCTGCGGTAGTTCTCATAGAACTGTTCCATATCCACAATCAGATCCCGAATCACAGGTAAGCCAGGGAGCGGTCTTAGTTTTAACTTACCGCCTTTGGCGACCTCAGAGACGGGCGTAATGCAGGCCAGGCCGTTTTTACCGTTCATGTTAACCCCGTCCGAGCCACAAACGCCTTCGCGGCAAGATCTTCGGTATGTAACTGACGGATCCTGCTCTTTTATCAGCGCCATGACATCAAGCACCATCAAATCACGACCCTCAGGGATCTCAACCATATAGTCCTTCATGTAGGGACGATCGTCGGTTTCAGGGTTAAAGCGGTAAACACTCACTTGCATGGCTCAGTTCCTTCTCATCAATCTCAAAACCCCGTTTGCGATCCTCGTAATCGGCCTCACTCTGGGATTATCACGCCACATCAGGTTCTCAATAGCCCTAGTAGTGGCGAGCTTTTGGCTCAAAACGTTCCATCGTTTTGGGTTCAAAATTTACGTTTCGCTTGCTGAGCGATTTGTCCTTAGGATCATAGATCGAGTGAGCGAGCCAGTTATCATCGTCTCGCTCTTGGTAGTCGTCTCGGGCGTGCGCACCCCGACTCTCTTTTCTACCTTCGGCACTCACTGCAGTGGCTTCAGCGATCTCTAGCAAGTTATCAAGCTCCAATGCTTCTAAACGAGCCGTGTTGAATGCTTGAGACTTATCTTGAAGGTGGGCTTTACCAATTCTCTCTCTGAGCTCTTCGAGCTCTTTGATGCCTTCCTGCATTGGCCCTTCTTTTCTAAACACTCCGAAATTGAGCTGCATACAGGCTTGCAGTTCTTTCTTCAGTTCGGTCGGCGATTCGCCTTGCTCGGAGTTATTCCAACGCTGCAATCGGACGGTCGCTTCATCGATATCAGTCTCGCTCGACTCACTAATGCTTACACCCTGGTTCAATGCCTCGTTGATGTAGATGCCAGCCGCGCGGCCGAAGACAACCAGATCAAGGAGCGAGTTTCCACCCAAACGATTAGCTCCGTGAACTGACACGCAAGCCGCCTCGCCTACAGCAAATAGGCCTGGTACAGGCTCGTCCTCGCCTCGAGTATTTCTAGTGACCGCTTGTCCGTGAATATTGGTTGGCAGCCCGCCCATCATGTAATGGCAAGTGGGCACAACAGGGATCGGTTCTTTGACGGGATCAACGTGAGCGAAGGTCTTTGACAATTCAACAATCCCAGGGAGTCGTGAATGCAAGATATCCTCACCAAGGTGATCCAGCTTCAGCAGCACGTGATCGCCATCAGGGCCAGCGCCCCTACCCTCGAGAATTTCAAGCACCATGCTCCGGGCGACAACATCTCGACCGGCAAGATCCTTCGCGTTGGGCGCGTAACGCTCCATAAAGCGTTCGCCATCTTTATTGATGAGGTAACCACCTTCCCCTCGACAACCTTCGGTCACTAAGGTTCCGGCGCCAGCGATACCCGTGGGGTGGAACTGCCACATTTCCATGTCTTGCATGACATAGCCTGCTCGAAGCGCCATGCCCGTGCCATCTCCGGTATTCATTAATGCGTTAGTGGTAGACGCGTAGATCCTCCCGGCGCCGCCAGTCGCGAGCACAGTGGCCTTTGACTTGATGTAGTGGACTTCGCCAGTCTCCATACAAATGGCAATGACGCCGGTGACCGCGCCATCAGCATTCTTAACGAGGTCTACTGCGAACCATTCATTGAAGAAGGTTGAGCCGGCCTTCAAGTTCCCCTGGAATAACGTGTGCAGCAACGCGTGACCTGTTCGATCAGCAGCCGCACAAGTTCTTGCCGCCTGCCCACCGTTGCCAAAATCTTTACTCTGTCCGCCAAACGGCCTTTGGTAAATCCGTCCATTGTCCTTTCGAGAGAAGGGCAACCCCATGTGTTCGAGCTCAAACACGGCTTCTGGTCCGACGCTACACATGTATTCAATCGCGTCTTGATCGCCAATGTAATCGGATCCTTTTACGGTGTCATACATGTGCCAGCGCCAGTCGTCGTTAGGATCCTCGCTGGCAATGGCGCAGGTGATACCGCCCTGCGCGGATACTGTATGAGAGCGGGTTGGGAATACTTTGGATACCACCGCCGTTTTATGACCGGACTGGGCAAGCTGAAGTGCTGCTCGCAGCCCTGAGCCACCGCCGCCAACGATGATGGCGTCAAATTCTAAGGTTGCTAGATCAGACATACTCAGTTACCCCATAAAATCTGAATTCCCCAGATCAAATAACTGAGGATCGCTAAGATACAAACCAATTGATAAATCGCGCGCAGGGAGTCGCCTTTGGGACCCATGGTTCGACTGCGAAGATAGTCGGTGCCAATCGTCCACATACCGATCCAAGCGTGGACACAGGTTGCCACAATAGCGAGCAGTGTTGCTATTTTCATCCAGGTAGCTTCGAAGAGCGCCTGCCATCGTTCGAACGTCCAGTCGGGCGTCATGATAATGATGCCCACAAGAAGCACGGTATAAATCGCGATGACAACGGATGATGTTCGTTGTAGATACCAATCACCGACGCCGTTTCTGGAAAAACTTGTGACTTGCGTAACCATCTCTTCTCCTTGTTACGTGTCGACGATTCGACTAGATGACCCAGTAGCTCATTAGGGCTATGAGCAACACGGATACCGCGATGGTCGTCATCGCAGCGGCGCGCCCCACTTCTAACGATTCAGCATCGCTGCCATCCAGCAACAAATGCTTGATTCCGGCCACAAAGTGATAGATCAGCGCGGCAAGACTAATCCAAAGAATCCCTTTCGCGACGGGCCCGGCGAGCATCAATTGCACTTGCGCGAACCCTTCACCAGAACCCAGCGATTGCTCGAGCGCATACAGTGCAAAACCAAAGGCAACGAACAGAGCGACGCCAGCGATTCGATGGGTAATGGAAGTTAGCGCAGTTAACGGCCAGCTAAATTGCAGTAAGTCACCAATCCCGACGTTGATTGGTCTAGCGTTTTTCTTCAAAGCCGATCTCCCTTCAAGCTTTTGACTACCCACGTAGGATTCGGAGAGGCGGTGACGTTTGCTTGCTGGATTGAGCATGGGCACTTCGCTTCCCTGTGCCCATCCTCTGTAGCGATCACTGCCAGCCCCAACCTACGGAGCCGAGTTTGCAACCGCGCCCCACCATGCCTCGTGGCTAATAGAACCTGCCGAAGAAGGGCGGTTTCTGGACCAGTCCTGGACGGCGTTAGACGCCGCGCCATGATAGGGTTTTGACCCAAAAAAAACAAACGCAAAAAGATCTTCCCGATTGCCGAGACGGGGTTTACAGCGTCCGACCCTTTTGCTTAGATTGATCGCTCTCGCGCGTCGAGTGGGGACTCGTTTGCAAGCGCGTAATGGAAGCTAATGCGCGGCTGATCTAGGACGCAAAATGAAACGGAGATTCAGCGGTCCGCTCTGCTGAACCCAGCAAACAAGCACAAGCGGCGGTTAACGAGTTAAAGCTAAGCTAGTACAAGCTTAGCAAGTACTAGCTGAACTAATGAGAACTTGACTGTGAGAAGCAATGCCTCGGTGGTTAACCACGCTTTCTGCCACAACAGTAAAAAAGTGAACTGAAAATTATGAAGCATGATGTGAGCATTACGATCGACGGAAAGAACGTAGCCCTGCCAATCCTGGAAGCCTCGGCTGGTCTAGATGTGGTGGACGTTCGAGGACTGATCAACGAAGGTTTGTTCACATTCGATCCTGGCTTTCTTTCCACAGCGAGCTGCGAATCAAAAATTACCTATATCGATGGTGATGCCGGAGTCCTTACCTATCGTGGCTATCCCATCGAGGCGCTGGCGAACGGCGCGGAGCATTTGGAAGTTTGCTATCTACTATTGCACGGGGAGCTGCCGACCCAATCGGCATTGGATCAGTTCAAAAGTGAAATCAATGCGAGAATGCCGATCGAGGGCCAATTCGCAAAAATTTTTGAGGGATTCACTGCATCCTCACATCCGATGTCCATGCTCTGCGCAGGTGTTGGCGGGCTAGCTGCACTATTCCACGAAGGCCTCGACATTTATAACGCTGACCACCGCATGGAATCAGCGATGCAGCTAATCGCCAAAGTACCAACGCTTGCCGCAATGAGCTACCGAAAGTCGATTGGCAAATCGTTTGTTGATCCAGACCCATCGTTGGGATACGCAGAGAATTTTCTCAATATGTGCTTCGGAGAAACGGGGCAACCCTCCACAGTTAGCCCGACCCTCGCCAGTGCACTTGATCGAATCTTTATACTACATGCTGACCACGAGCAAAATGCCTCCACCTCAACGGTGCGTTTGGCGGGGTCAACCGAATGCAATCCATATGCGGCTATAGCGGCGGGGATTGCCGCGCTATGGGGGCCATCCCATGGAGGAGCCAACGAGGCGGTACTCGACATGCTGAATGAAATAGGCGATGTCGAGAAAGTCAACGAGTATGTTGCGAAAGCAAAAGACAAAGATGACCCGTTCAAATTGATGGGCTTTGGTCATCGTGTCTACAAAAATTTCGACCCCAGAGCGCTGGTCATGCAAGAGAGTTGTCATGCTGTGCTGGCCGAACAAGGCGTTGAGGACGAGCCACTCCTAAAAATTGCCACCACGCTTGAAAAAATGGCTCGCGAAGAACCTTATTTCATTGAGCGTAAGCTGTACCCCAACATTGACTTTTACTCAGGCATTACACTTAAGGCTATGGGGATCCCAACCCCCATGTACACCGCGCTGTTTGCGTTGGGAAGAACACCGGGCTGGATCTCGCACTGGGCTGAAATGCTTTCCTCGCCATTCAAGATTGGTCGACCTCGACAGCTCTACACGGGACCCACCGAGCGAGCGTTCGTACCACTTAACGAGCGAGCTTGAATTCGGTCTGACGTTAAGTCTTGAGTGGCAAGCGCTCGACTAGCGATGGGGTAAAACGCTCCTAATCCAACCAGCTAGGTTGCGACTCCGTAGAATAACATCGAAATAGCTAGAGGGACCCGGCTGGTAGCCGACGATCAGAAAGGAACCTTTGAATCGTCAATCGAGCGACAATTACTTCGCCAAAGCGCCGGCCAGGAATTTGTTAATTATCCGGAGCTATACTTCTTTCACTAACCCACGCCAATGAAAAAGGGATCACGATGAGCATCACTGCCACGATTGAAACGAACAAGGGCAATATTTGCCTCAACCTCTATGCGGACGAAACCCCCGTTACCGTCGCTAACTTTGTCAACCTCGCAGTTCGAGGCTATTACGATGGACTTACCTTTCACCGGGTCATTGGCGACTTCATGATTCAAGGTGGATGCCCATTCGGCACCGGAACCGGAGGCCCGGGCTACCGATTTGAAGACGAGTTCGTATCGACCCTACGACACGACCGTCCGGGACAGTTGTCCATGGCTAATGCTGGCCCGGGCACTAATGGCAGCCAGTTTTTTATTACTCATGTGCCAACTCCACACCTTGACGATAACCATTCGGTGTTCGGATCAGTGGTCAGTGACAATGATCAAGAAGTAGTGAACGCCATTCGCCAGGGGGACACCATCTCATCCATCACTATCGAGGGAGATATTGATGGCCTACGCGATAGTCAAGCCGTGCGTTTGGCTGAATGGAACGCAGCCCTGGATGAGTCCTTCCCCGATCTTAAAGCGTAATCAGTCTTATCCATGCGAGGCGTCATTCTAGACAGAAATAGCCTGGGCGATGCAGACCTCACCCCGCTCACATCACGGCTCGAGGGATGGGAGATTCATGGTTCGACCTTGGAAGACCAAACTGAGGAGCGGATCCAGCATTGCGAAGTCGTGTTGACCAATAAGGTGGTGCTGGACCAGGCAGTCATCGCAGCGTCTCCGTCACTCCGTTTCATTGGCATCATGGCCACAGGCACCAACAACGTTGATTTAGAAGCAGCGCGGGAGAGAAAGATCGTTGTTTGCAATGCAAGAGGCTACGCGACTAACTCGGTCGCCCAGCACACGATCGGTTTGATGCTCAACCTCGCTACCCAACAGCATCGTTATATCGCCGATACTGGCGCGAACCGGTGGCAAGAGAGTGACGTATTTTGCAGGCTCGATTACCCCATCATCGAACTTGCAGGGAAAACACTTGGAATTATTGGCCTTGGTGAACTCGGCAGCGCTGTTGCCAAGCTGGGTCAGGCGCTTGGCATGGCCGTACTGGCACTTCGTTCAGAGAACGGGGCTGAAAGTGCAACGATACCGCGAGTCTCGATGGAGGAACTACTTTGCAAGGCAGACTTCTTATCGTTGCACTGCCCGCTCACTGAGACTAATAC
>CAJXDD010000053.1:0-13551 GCA_913052075.1 uncultured Gammaproteobacteria bacterium | reverse complement strand
CCGCCTTTACCGGAGGCGCCAAAGGAATCAATAGAGACCACGCCTCCATCAAGACCGACCCACTTCCGCCAGTAATCTCCGTGGCCAGCCTCAATAGCCAGACGCTTACGAACCGATCGTGGCAACACTTGTTCCTGATACTCCTCGTCTTGCGCGGCGAACACTTCCGCGCACGGCATCGAGACTACCCGCACGCTGCGGCCTTCAGCCGCTAACGCCTCGGCTGCGGTCCTCGCTAAGTCGACTTCTGATCCAGTCGCCAAAAGAATGATCTCTGGTGAATCGCCATTATCAAAAAGCACATAGCCGCCACGTTGAATCAAAGCGACTTGCTCGTCTGAACGCGATTGGTGTGCAACAGACTGCCTTGACAATACAAGTGCCGTTGGCGCTCGCCGCCGGCTAATGGCATGACACCAGGCTGCGCGCACCTCTACCGCATCGCAGGGCCGCCACACGCACAAATTCGGCGTAGTTCTCAAATTAGTGAGTTGTTCGATCGGTTGATGCGTAGGTCCATCCTCTCCCTGGCCAATACTATCGTGGGTATAGACATGTATGGCCCCTACTTCCATTAAGGACGACATCCGGACCGCATTTCGGGCGTACTCCATGAACATCAAGAAGGTCCCGGTGAAAGGGATGAGTCCGCCGTGCAAGGCAAGCCCGCTCGCGATGGCCGTCATGGCGAACTCACGTACCCCGTAGTAGATGTAATTACCACCATTGTCCGCACCCGTTACTGGCGCTGCGGCCGCCCAAATCGTGCTGTTCGAGCCAGAAAGGTCTGCAGAGCCGCCGATCAGTTCTGGCAGTTGTTCGCTCAACTCCGCGATAAAGTCGCCCGATGATTGTCGAGTGGCTTTCGAAGTCGCCGCGGCTTGAGCTGAGGCGAGCGCATGCTTGGCAAAAGCGCCCCAACTGTCTGGCAATTGCCCTGCTAGGCGACGCTTAAATTCGGCGGCTAACTCCGGCAGCGCCCCCTCGTAGGCAGCAAACGCTTCATTCCAAGCGGCCTCTTGCGCTGCGCCTTCCGACTTTGCGTCCCAAGCGTTGTACACGGCCTCGGGAATCTCAAAGGGGCCAGGTTCCCAAGAGAGGCGTTGCCGGGTTGCTGCAATCTCATCGTCGCCAAGGGGTGACCCATGACTCGCTGCCGTTCCTTCTTTATTGGGCGAACCAAACCCGATGCGCGTTTTACAGCAAATGAGTGTGGGCTGGCTTTCGTTCGCCTTGGCGGCTGCGATGGCCGCTTCAATGGCAGCCGAGTCGTGCCCATCAACCGCCTCAATGACTTGCCACCCATAAGCACGAAACCGTGCTGGCGTATCGTCGGTGAACCAATCCTTGACCTCGCCGTCAATCGAGATTCCATTATCGTCATAGAGGCAAATTAACTTCCCAAGCTGCCAGGTCCCTGCGAGTGAGCAGGCCTCGTGCGAGATCCCCTCCATCAAGCAACCATCCCCGGCAAATACATAGGTGTGATGGTCAACAACCGTATGCGCATGACCACTCGAATCAGACGCATTGAACGTTTGAGCAAGAATTTTTTCGGCGAGCGCCATTCCCACAGCATTGGCGAGACCTTGGCCTAACGGGCCAGTCGTTGTCTCGACCCCGGGCGTGTCGCCATATTCCGGATGGCCGGGTGTTGACGACCCGAGCTGCCTGAACGCTTTCAGATCATCCATTGACACGTCATAGCCCGTAAGATGCAGGAGACTATAGATCAACATTGACCCGTGCCCGTTAGAGAGCACAAATCGGTCGCGATTGACCCAGTCTGGGTTTTGCGGGTTGTGTTTCAAGTGATGGCGCCAGAGTCGCTCAGCCATATCCGCCATTCCCATAGGCGCGCCTGGATGCCCGGAGTTGGCTTGTTGGACGGCATCCATTGCAAGCGCACGAATAGCGTTGGCGCATGCTAGGTCAAGACTCATTTCTTCACTCATTGGGCACTCACTCATTAGAGGAATTTACTTGCCAGTCATTCTCCCACAGCAACCCAAGAGGGGTCACGAGAATCCTCGGTTTCTCTGAAAAATATCTCTTGTTTACACTCTCTTGCGGTCTAAACCGGGCCGCAAACTCGTGTCAAGCATCAACCAACCACAAAGAGGTAGCGAAAAGTATTGGAAGATTGGGGCGCCGCCGAGGGCCAATACCCACCTGATCCAAATTGGTCTGGATCTTGAAGATTCCTCAAACAGCCCGCTTCCTGTCATGGTTTCGAGTGAGTACTATAGCGGTCCATTTTCTCGAAGAAGATCGATATGGCCGACAATAGCGTCTTCACCTCAGAGTCTGTTTCTGAGGGTCACCCAGACAAACTGTCCGATCAGATATCGGATGCGATTCTCGATGCGCTGCTCGAGCAAGACCCGGACGCGCGTGTCGCCTGCGAGACGCTGGTTAAAACCGGAATGGTGGTATTAGCTGGTGAGATAACCAGCAGCGCAAACATCGACTTCGAACAGGTTTGCCGCGAAACCATCATTGATGTGGGTTATGACTCCTCGGACGTAGGATTCGATGGCGCCTCGTGCGCGGTGATCAATGCACTCGGTAAACAATCACCCGATATTGCAATGGGCGTTGATGAGACCGCAGATCATGAACAGGGTGCAGGCGACCAGGGCCTGATGTTCGGCTACGCCTCGAACGAAACCGATGTATTGATGCCCGCTCCCATCACCTACTCTCATTTGCTGGTAAAACGGCAGGCCGATGTGAGAAAAGCTGGCACGCTGTCTTTTCTGCGGCCAGACGCTAAGAGCCAAGTGACCTTTCGCTACGAAGAAGGCGCACCTGTCGCCATCGACGCGGTGGTCCTATCTACACAGCACGATCCGGACATCTCGCTCGCAGACCTTCAAGAAGCCGTGATGGAAGAAATCATTAAACCAGTACTACCGGCTAACTGGCTCTCGGCACAGACAAAGTACTTCATTAATCCAACGGGTAATTTTGTCATTGGAGGCCCCGTGGGCGATTGTGGTTTAACGGGTCGGAAAATTATTGTCGACACCTACGGCGGTATGGCAAGGCATGGCGGCGGGGCATTCTCTGGCAAGGACCCCTCAAAAGTCGACCGAAGCGCCGCTTACGCTGGTCGCTACGTGGCTAAAAATATTGTTGCGGCCGGCCTGGCGGATCGCTGCGAAATCCAGGTGTCCTACGCGATTGGCGTAGCAGAGCCCACGTCCATCAGCATTAACACCTTCGGCACTGGGAAGCTTTCCGACGACGCCATCGAAGCTCTCGTGCGTGAAAATTTTGATCTTCGTCCGAAAGGACTGATCAGCATGTTAGACCTGAAGAAACCCATTTATCTACCCACCGCGAGTTATGGTCACTTTGGCCGCACCGAAGACTCGTTCTCATGGGAAAAGACAGACCGAGCCGAACAGCTCGCCGCGGCGCTCTAGTCACTCAGCGCCGTGTCGTCACTGCCACCGCTCAGTTTCGAATTTTCAGCGCCTAAGGATTATGCAGCGCTGGCCCGCCTCATGCGAAGCCACGAGAGTCTCAGCGCGCTTGCTCATGACTACGTATCAGTCACTTACGGAGCGGGTGGTTCTACCCGCGATGGGACGCTCGAAGCCGTCTTTCAGCTCAGTGATACTGGCGCAGACGTTGCTCCCCACTTGTCATTTGGCGGCGACACCCCCGACAAAATTCGTGGCTTGCTAGACCAGTATCGGACAAAAGGGATTAAGCGTCTCGTAGCCCTTCGAGGAGATCGGCAATCAGGCGTGTCGACCAGTCTCGCTTACGCCGCGGAACTCGTCGCCTTCATTCGAGAGGAGCACGGTACATGGTTCGATATCGAGGTGGCTGCCTACCCTGAGCTGCATCCCGAATCGCCGACGCTAGAATCGGAGCTCCTGCATTTCAAGACTAAAGTCGATGCTGGCGCAAATGGCGCGATCACTCAGTACTTTTATGCGAGTGATGCTTACTTCCGGTTTAGGGACGAGTGCTTCGCGCAGGGCATCGATATTCCGATCACGCCGGGCATCATGCCACTCACCAATCTTACCAGCATCAAGCGTTTTTCAGCGGTTTGCGGCGCCGATATCCCAAGATGGATCCTTCGCCGCCTCGAAAGCCTCGAGGACGACAGAGATAGTCTCAAAGCCTTTGGCGAGGAGGTGGTCACATCACTTTGCGAGCAACTCATCCAAGGGGGCGTCCCTAGCCTTCACTTTTATACCCTGAATCAGTCTAAACCAACCCTGCGCCTCTGCAAAAACCTTGGGTACTGAGCAACACATCCCTCGCATCTTTATTGATCAGCCATTGTTGGTCGGCCAAACGCTCGATTTGCCCACCGATAAGACCCATCACCTCATCGGCGTGCTCCGTCTCCGGGATGACGCCGCCGTGACGCTCTTTAATGGAACTGAAGAGGAATTTGGTGCCCGCTTGAAGGTGATGGATAAGCGGCGCGTTTTAGCAACGATCGTCAGCGCCGAGTCCCCCTGCCGAGAAAGCTCGCTTTCCATCACCCTTTGGCTCGGAGTGTGCAAGCGAGACGCCATGGCGGCGTCCTTACGACGCTCGACGGAGCTTGGGGTTTCCGCCATTCAGCCAGTGTTGACTGATTTTTCTGCTGTTGGGAGCAAGCAAGTCAGCAAACTCGCAGAGAAGTGGCAACAAGTCATTGAAGGCGCCGCCGAGCAATCAGGGCGCACTCGGCTGCCAGTGCTGCATGCTGTTTCAGATTTGCAAACGCTACTGGCTCGAGCGATGAGTGACCCCGCTGAGGCCCGCTATGTGGCCCACCCCGGAGGCGGGGCATTTTCACCCCCTGGAGAAAACTGCCAACGCTGTCTCATCGCCATTGGGCCCGAGGGCGGGTTTTCGACAAATGAAATCCAAAGCATGACAGGCACTGGCTTTACCACTGTGTCGCTCGGCCCGAGAATTTTACGAGCGGAGACGGCTCCCGCAGTCGCTTTGTCCTTACTCCAGTACATGAGCGGCGATCTATCGGGGTAATGGAGGCCGCCGGTTTCTCATCAACGCCAACTTCTCATTAGACAAATCAGAGAACTAAGCCATACTGTTTTTGTCACTGAACCGAATCTATTGAGGAGCGAACGTATGCAAGCCACTGCAATCACCATGGGTCGCGCGCTCCTCGGGTTATATTTTTTTTCCTGGGCTCACCAAGATAACAGGCTACGCCGCTACCCTCGATTACATGGCGCTGCATAACATCCCGCTTCCGGACATCTTGCTGCCGCTCACAATTATCATTGTGAGCGGAGGAGGCCTTGCGCTGATGGCAGGCTTTCGCATTCGCGAGATGGCTCTGTGTCTAGCGGGACTAACGATTTTGATCAACGTCGGCATGCACGACTTTTGGAACACTTACCCCAAGCTGAACACACAACACGAAGTCCAAAATTTCGTAAAAACTTAGGGATCTTTGCTGGCCTACTGGTGCTCTCTGGCGCCGCGCGACTTCCTCAATTCGGACTATCTCAACGCCAATAACTAAATCGATACCCGCGCCAGCCTTCATTCGTTAACATGTCGTTTTGATGCATTTACGAATCAAACAACGAGTCGTATGAACTACTCTGATAATCAAAAACTCATCCGATGCCATCTTGATAGAGCAGGCACCGAGCAACAGACTCGCTTCATCGAGTTCGAACTGTTCAAACTCTGGCAATACATGATGCAAACCAAGCATGGATTTGAAGTGTCTGATTTGACCATGTGTTTGTGGGTGCCGGTCGATGAGTTCAACGCTCGCGCCAAACTCTATGAGCGTATCGGTGCTGTTGCTGATGTCACTCGTCTGACCATTACTATCTTTGATGAGCGACACGGCTTCACCCATGTCTCTCACCGCTACGCTGAGGCGGCTGAAGCAAGTAAGGTTCAAAGCGTTTTGCTATCCCATATCCCAGACAGCGTAGCCCAGAGCCAACACTTTGATTTGACGGTGTCCGAAGGTCGCAACGTGGAGAAGGGCCACGTGTCAGGGTTGAGTGAGATCAGTCTTGGCCTTTCCAACGACTAGCCACATATGAGTGAGCGTCACCAAACTGCATCAATGGCAGTGACTGATTCGCATCGCAACACAAGGGAAACATTTTGAGCAAACACATCGGCGTCGTCATGGACCCACTAGAGTCCATTTCGCCAAAAAAAGATAGCACGCTGGCGATGATGCAAGCGGCACAGGACCGAGGCTGGAAAGTCTCTGAAATCCAATTAGGCGGTCTCTCGATGCAAAACAGCCGCCTTGCCATCGATTATCGCATGGTAACTGTGCGACACGACCCCAAAGACTGGTTTCAGGTGCTAAGCCACGAGACGGGCTTCGCTCAGGAGTTTGACGTTATCCTCATGCGGGTCGACCCTCCATTCAATATGGACTATGTCTACGCGACGTATTTGCTGGAATTTGCTCAGCGGAGCGGGGTGTACGTGGCTAACGATCCCAGCTCGATTAGAGACTGTAATGAGAAGCTCTTTGCATTGCAGTTTCCTGAATGCACGCCGCCACTCATCGTCTCGAGAAATCCGGACACCATCAAAGCATTTCACCTTGAGCATGAGGACATCATACTTAAGCCTCTAGACGGCATGGGCGGGCAGTCAATCTTTCGGCTAAAAGAAGACGACACCAACCGCAACGTGATCATCGAAACCCTAACCGAGGGCGGTCGTCAAATCATCATGGCGCAACGCTATATCCCAGAAATTCGAGAGGGCGACACTCGAATCTTGATGATCAACGGACAACCAGTGCCCTACGGCCTCGCCCGCATCCCCTCCGCCGGGGAAACACGGGGGAACCTTGCAGCCGGTGGTTCGGGCATTGGGCGCGAACTCAAAGCGCGGGACCGCTTCATTTGCGAACGAATCGGACCCGTCCTGGTCGAGAAAGGCCTCAACTTTGTCGGCCTCGACGTGATCGGCGAGTACCTAACGGAAATCAACGTCACTTGTCCAACCTGTATTCGGGAATTAAACGAGCAGTTCGATCTCGACATTGCCGGGGATTACATCGACTTTGTGGCTGCTGAAATTGGCTGAGCGCATCGAGCAGTACAGCGAGAGTGCCGCGAGAGACCGCCTAGCCTTTTCTCTCGCCCTTGCACTGATTATCCATGTCGCGTTCTTTTTCGCCGTTCGATTTGAGCCGCCAATTGACCAAGCCCGAATAGCTGCCCCGGACATCGTTCTATCCCTCAAGTCTTCGCGACCAAAGCCGGACGACGTACAAGTCCTATCCAACGTAAACACCACTGGCGAGGGCGATGAGGCTCCGCTGCAGCAAGAGGAGGCGATGCCCTCTCCACCGACTCCAAGCGAGCAAAAGGCCATGCCCGTCTCCCCGATCGCCAAGCGAGCGCGCGATGATGCTGGCCCCGACAAGCCGCTGGTCCTGGCCCTTGATCTCAGCACCTATATTCAGCCGGGTTGGCGGGCGCTAAATACCGTCGGACAGTCTGACCGTGTGAAGCGAATCTCTAGCGTCGAGGCAAAGGCAAGCCCCGAGGCTTTCTATCTGGAATCATGGAAGCGAAAGATCGAGGCGGTTGGTAATTTAAATTACCCCGCAAAGGCAAAGGCAGAAGGCATCTATGGGCGGCTCCGCGTGCTTGTCTCGATTTACCCAAACGGTCAGTTAAAAGAAGCCCGAATCTTAAGCTCATCGGGCCACCCCGTACTGGATCAAGCGGCGCTGAATATTATTGACCTCGCTTTACCGTTTGCACCCTTCCCGACCGCACTACGCAAGGAAGCTGATTTATTGGAAATCGTCCGCGTCTGGGAATTTAGACGACAAGGCGGCGGCTTACGGTTTGGGTCGTAACATGACCATCGAGCTTACTCTTTCAACCTCCCTCTTGATCGCGCACCCGCAACTAGAAGGAGAATTCTTTGCTCGGTCCGTGATTTACCTTGTTAGTCACGATGACGAGGGTAGCTTTGGTTTCATCATTAACAAGCCGAGCGATTTCTCGCTGGGCGACCTAATGGGTGAAGCAGTGCCCCGAGGAGATCTGCCCGCCGTTCAGATCGGTGGACCTGTTGGCCTAGACCAGCTGTTTTTCCTTCACCCCTCCGAGGCGAATATCGGCGTCACCGAACCATCAAGCGCTACCGTCCCTATTTGCGATGTTTCAGCGGCAGCGCCAAAAGAGGCCCCTGCAATTGCCATGCTTGGATATGCGGGTTGGAGCCCTGGTCAACTCGAGGACGAACTGAAACAAGACGTATGGCTTGCCATGCCGGCTAACAGCGCGATGATTTTTGATTGTCCTGTTGAGGACCGGTATCGAGCCGCGCTTGCCTCACTTGGGCTTCAAGACACGCCTCTACCGCCAATGCAGGGCCAGCCCCAATGAGCGACATCGTATTGGGTTTTGACTTTGGGCTTGCACGCATCGGCGTTGCAACCGGGCAAACGCTCACCAAGACTGCAACGCCGCTTACAGTCTTAAAAGCGCAGCAAGGCCAGCCCGATTGGACTCAGGTTGAACAGCTATTTAGAGAGTGGGATCCCGATTGCTTTGTCGTTGGATTACCACTCAACATGGATGAATCGGTCGGGACACTCGCCCAGTTATCCAGCAAATTCGCGCGCCGTCTTGAAGGTCGGTTCGGCCGAACCGCGCACTTGATTGACGAACGCTTATCAAGCATTGCCGCCAAGGCGCTAACAGGCAGCGAGCGTATCGATGATGTTGCGGCGGCTCTCATCCTTGAGAGCTGGCTAGGAGACCATGCAGAATAGTTATCCCCTTGTTGAACTGTCATCCAGCGCGCTTACCTTAACTACCCCTGCTATCTCAGCTGGAGCATCTGTCCTAGCGGAGCTCAACCCACTCTGTTTACCCATCAATTTGAGAGATTGCCGCAACGGATGATGGGTACCGAGTATGCGACAATGAAAAATCCAAGACACACTCGCCCATTCATGAACATCAGCCACAACTTGTCTCTGGTACTCGACCGAATCAATAAGGCGGAAAGCACTGCCCATCGCAAGCTTGGGTCCGTACAGCTGCTCGCCGTAAGTAAGACACAACCCGCCTCAGCCGTGCGCGCGGCAATCGAAGCTGGTCACCGGCACTTTGGTGAA
The DNA here is from genome assembly GCA_913052075.1 of uncultured Gammaproteobacteria bacterium. GTDB lineage: Bacteria > Pseudomonadota > Gammaproteobacteria > Pseudomonadales > Azotimanducaceae > UBA9926. The sequence continues at coordinate 4,430 of CAJXDD010000053.1, read as the reverse complement.
AACTACCTGCAGGATGCGCTCAGCAAAATTCCTCACTTTCCGGAGGCCACCTGGCACTTTATTGGCACCATTCAATCCAACAAAACGCGAGACATCGCCAAACACTTTGATTATGTTCACAGCGTGTCGAGCCTCAAAGTGATCCAGCGCCTGAATGCGCAACGTGACGAGGAGCAGGGCCCACTCAATATTTTTCTGCAAATGAATGTGGCCCATGAGGCGAGTAAATCTGGCGCAAACCAGCGCGAAATCGAGGAATTAGCCGCCGCTGCCCTCGATAGCCCTCGCCTCAACTTGCTAGGACTCATGGCTATTCCGCCAGCGGGGCTGACACCAGAGGAACTCGGCACCTATTATCGGAAGCTCACTGGCCAGCAGAATAAGCTCGCACAACGCTTTGGGCAGGTGCTTGGAGAATGTAGCTTCGGTATGAGTCAGGACCTCGAGGTTGCCATTGCTTCCGGCTCCACCTGGGTTCGCGTGGGCACCGCGATTTTTGGGCCGCGAGCCGGAACAATCGCTAATAACTAACCGGAACCCTGCGCAAGTAAACACAAGGATCAGTCACTATGGACAAACGATTGGCTTTTATCGGAGGTGGCAACATCGCTCAAGCCATCTTGAGCGGACTTGTCCCGACCTTCGAGGATCCCCGGGCCATCGTCGTTGCTGATCCAAGCGAAGAGCAGGGTTCGCAGTGCAAGGCTCTAGGAGCGACCTGGACCCAGGACAACCCAGCCGCTGTCGCAGGTGCTGACGTCGTACTGCTGTGCGTCAAGCCGCAGCTCATGGAAACGGTCGTCAGTGCGCTCAGCGGGCAACTTACCGGCAAGCTAATCATCAGCGTTGCTGCTGGGATTACAGCCGGGCAACTCAACACCTGGTGCGGTTTGGACAATGTGATTAGAAGCATGCCGAATACTCCAGCGCTCGTAGGACAGGGGATGCTTGGTCTTTACGCCGCACCATCCGTATCTGAGGCGGACAGAGCGCTTGCCGATGAACTACTGTCTACGGTGGGTGTCACCAGGTGGTTCGAAGATGAACATGACCTTGACGCTGTCACCGCAGTGTCGGGCAGTGGACCCGCCTATTTCTTTTATTTGATGGAAGCGATGATCGACAGCGCCCAGTTGTTAGGCTTGTCCGCTGAGGCAGCCCGGGAGTTGGTGACCCAAACCGCACTTGGGGCAGCAGCAATGGCGAACCAGCAAAGCGCTAATCCAGCTGCGCTTCGGGCCCAGGTCACGTCCCCCAATGGCACAACACACGCTGCGTGTGAACAGCTGAGATTGGGTGGGTTTGAGGGTTTGGTTGATCGCGCGCTTCGAGCAGCTCGCGATCGGTCTATCGAGCTATCAGCGCCGTAACATCGCAGAGGAACGCGTCATGATTGATACCCTAGCAGACAGCAGCATTTACATTATCCGAACCCTGGTTGGCTTGGTGACTTATCTCCTCCTGGTTCGTTTTCTCATGCAAGCAAGTCGAGCCAACTACTACAATCCCATTTGTCAGGGGATCCTCAAAGCAACCAGCCTCCTAACCAAACCGTTTGCGGCGATCATTCCATCGTCAAAGCGGTTTGATGGGCCAACCCTGATGACTGCCTTACTGATCCAAACCATTGGCATTAGCATCATCATGGGACTAGCAAGCTATGGCGCGTTGTCACCCGTTTATTTAATCTGGAGCGCAGTCGCACTCGCCAACACACTGCTCAATATCTATTTCTTTGTGCTGCTCGGTTTCGTTATTTTGAGTTGGATCGCGCCCTTTTCTAATCAGCCAGCAGCCGAACTGATCCGTGATCTTGCCGAACCCATTTGCGAACCGGCGAGGCGAATTATTCCTCCGCTGGGCGGCTTGGATTTCTCCATCATTTTGGTGTTCATTGGTCTCAACCTACTGCAAAACTTCCTCCTGATCGTGCCCTTAGCACGCGCGAGCGGGTTACCTTCAAACCTCATCATGGGTCTCTAATGGCACTCCCAAGGCCCGGAGGCTCTCGACTGCAGCTTTGGTGTCTCATGGCTGCCATCGGGCTTTGCGCTACGCTGCCCGCTAAGAGCGGCGAAATCATTCTGGATGATGTCCACATCTACTACAGCGCTTTCCCCTCGCGCCTGATTCCTCCAGGCGTCGCAGCTGCACATGACCTGACTCGGGCTGAAGATTTAATGATGATCAACATCTCGATCAAACAGGGCGACCAACCGATTGAAGCCGATATTTCTGGTGATGTGACCAACATCCTCGGTCAAGCGCGAACCATTCGTTTTGTGCCCATCTTCGAACAGGATGCGCTCTATTACTTAGGCGAGGTGATCGTGGATGAAAAAGACTGGCTTCGCTTCGACCTGACCATCGATTCTGACTCCATGAGTGAACCCTATGAACTCCAATTTGAACGGCGCTTCTACTGATATCTCGCGCGTTGTCATTGCCACAGGCAACGCCCACAAATTCAGAGAGTTCGAGCAGTTACTGGATGGCGTGTTCCAGCTCGTCTCGTCCAGCGAGCATGGCGTTCCCTCGCCAGACGAGGACGGATTGACCTTCATCGAAAATGCGCTCATCAAAGCCCGGCACACCGCCGAGGCAACCGGTCTGCCAACGCTTGCAGACGACTCGGGTATCGTTGTCCCAGCACTAGACGGCGCGCCAGGCATCTATTCGGCGAGATATGCAGGGACCGGTGCGAGCGATGCGGACAATCGAGAGAAACTGCTCGCCGCGATGAATGGAATGCAAAACCGCGCTGCCTACTTTCACGCGACAATCGTATTCGTTCGATCGGCCAGTGATCCCGATCCACTCGTTGGCCAAGGAAGGTGGCAAGGCAGGATTGCTCATGCGGCCAAAGGAGAGCAAGGGTTTGGTTATGACCCGATCTTTATCGATGAGCACTCTGGGCTCCATGCCGCTGAACTGAGTGATATGGAAAAGAACCGAAGGAGCCATCGAGGACTAGCTATCGCTTCACTCATCGATCAATGGCGAGCGATAGAGGCACCTTAGCGTGGCCACTAGCCTTAGCCTCTACGTTCACATCCCGTGGTGTGTCAAAAAATGTCCCTACTGCGACTTTAACTCGCACGCCCTCTCAGCAGATGGGGAGCTCGATCCCGATCTTGCCGAGACCTATGTCAACCAACTGATCACAGACCTTCATGCTGACTTGGAAGATTTCGGGTTAAGTCGCAGAATTCACTCTATCTTTATCGGAGGGGGCACCCCCTCCCTGCTCCCAGCCCGCTCCCTGGATCGTTTGTTCAAAGCCATCAATGCTGTAGCCCCCATTGAGGCAGACGCTGAGATCACGCTTGAAGCCAACCCGAATAGTGCAGACCAAAGCAGACTTCGCGGCTATCGTCAGGCGGGCGTCAATCGCCTCAGTCTCGGCGTCCAAAGTTTTGACGACCGCAACCTCACGCATCTTGGACGGCTTCACGACAGTGCCGAAGCAAAGCGGGCAATCGACGCCGCGAGGGCTGCGGGGTTTTCAAACATAAATATCGATCTCATGTTCGGTTTGCCTCATCAAACCCTTCCGATGGCGCTTGCTGATTTAGATCAAGCGCTCGATTTTTCACCCGAGCAGCTCTCTTGGTACCAATTAACCATCGAACCCAATACGGTGTTTTTCAATCGCCCCCCGCATCAACCCAGCCATGATGCGCTCGCAGACATTTCAAGTGCCGGCAGAGTCTTACTCGAACAGTCAGGTTTCGACCGGTATGAGGTCTCCGCCTTTGCCAAGCCCGGTCGCGAGTGTCGCCATAACCTGCACTATTGGCAGTTTGATGACTATCTCGGGATTGGTGCAGGCGCACACGGGAAAGTGAGTGATCACGAATTCATTCAGCGAACACAAAAGACTCGCGCACCGGGGGATTACCTTACAGCGCCCAACCGCCAGATACGCACAGTCTCAGGGCATGACCTCGTTACCGAGTATTTGCTCAGTGCACTCAGGCTGCGTCGAGGGTTTACGCTTGCGCACTTCGAGAAGAAGACCAGGCAGTCTGCGAGCCAACTGCGTCCCGCGCTCGAGCGCTGCGAGCAGCTCACGCTACTGACCCTCCGGAATGAGCACGTTCTACTCACGGAATTTGGCTACGACCATCTCGATAGTTTGCTCGCACAACTCACCGAATACTAACCCGCTTTTTTAATCGCCAAATCCTGAATGGCGTGGCCCAATCGCTCGCCTCGGCGCTCGTATTTCGTAGGGGGCCTCGATGGCGCATCGACCCCGACATAGCGAGCATCGCTCGAAAATAGTATCCCGATTTCCTCTGCATACGGCGCCCAGTCTGTAGCAACGTGGACAATGCCTTCAGGCGTAAGCAGTCGATGCGCTAGTTCCAGAAATGCAGGCTTTAATATTCGTCGCTTATGGTGCTTTTTTTTGTGCCAAGGATCAG
>CAJXDD010000052.1:0-13837 GCA_913052075.1 uncultured Gammaproteobacteria bacterium | reverse complement strand
CGGTTGATGCGTTCGGGCATCGTCGTTTCCGGAATGACCTTCTTGTCGCGAATATCAGGTCTTGCTCGCGATGTTGTGCTGGCTTACTTTTTCGGTGCCAGCGCGAACGCCGATGCGTTTTTCTTGGCGTTCAAAATTCCGAACTTTTTCCGAAGGATGTTCGCGGAGGGCGCGTTCTCTCAAGCATTCGTTCCTGTCCTTGCTGAAGCGAAGCGTTCTGGTACGGAGGCTGTGCAAGATCTTATCCAATATGTTTCAGGCGCGCTCGGTTGCGTGCTTCTTGGCGTTACGGTCGTTGGGGTGCTCGGTTCGGCCTACCTAGTCATGCTCTTTGGCTTTGGCTATGTCATCCAGGAGGACGATGCCCAATTGCAGCTAGCGGGGCATTTGCTCAAATTTACCTTTCCTTACCTTGCGCTCATCTCCCTCACTGCGTTCGCAGGGTCGATTCTCAATACCTTTGGCAAGTTCGCAGTGCCCGCCTTCACGCCTGTGATTCTTAACGTCTGTTTAATCGCAGGCGCTTTTTTGGGTCAGGAGTATCTCGACCTGCCGGTTGAAGGGTTAGCGATCAGTGTGCTAGCTGCAGGGTTGCTGCAACTGGGGTTTCAGTTGCCGTCGCTGGCCAGACTGGGACTGGTGCCGATCCCCAAGCTGAATGTTCGGCACCCACGGGTCAAACAAGTCCTCGTGTTAATGCTGCCAGCGCTCTTCGGTGCCTCGGTGAGCCAATTGAATTTATTGATCGACACGATGCTGGCGACATTTTTGGTCAAAGGTTCGATTTCTTGGCTTTACTACGCTGACCGACTACTTGAATTACCACTCGGGCTGATTGGTATTGCACTCGCGACCGTGATTTTACCTTCGTTGTCAGCGGATGCCGCTGAGGGTGATATGGTGGCATTCTCGAGCAAACTCGATTGGGGGCTTAGATGGGTTGCCATATTAGGCGTGCCCGCATCTGTTGCGTTGCTCGTGCTAGCGGAACCGCTAATCACCACTATCTTTTATCGAGGCGCGATGACCGCCCTTGATGTGTCGATGGCGGCGCTGGCGTTGCAGGCCTACGCTGCAGGATTGCTGGGACATATGTGCGTAAAGATCCTAGCGCCCGGATTTTTCGCAAGGCAGGACATGAAGTCACCAGTGGAAATTGGCATCGTGGCTTTGGTATCCAATATGATTTTAAACGCGCTATTAATTGTGTGGTTGGGTCATATAGGGCTCGCATTGGCAACCTCAGCATCGGCGTTTATCAACGCGTTTTTACTCTGGCGTAAGCTAAGAATAAGCGAGGTGTATCGGCCCTTAAGCGGTTGGCCGAAACTTGCGCTTCAAATAGCGATTGCAACGGGGGTGATGTTGCTAGGGATTCAATTCTTGGTACCCGCGACTGACCTGTGGCTTTCGGCCGATGTCGGCGTTAAAGCAGCTTGGCTTTTGAGCCTTAGTTTGGGTGGAGTAATGCTCTACGGCATAGTGATGCTGTTACTGGGTGTGAGGCCAGCGCAATTGAGGAATGTGGAACAATGAGAGTGATTCGGGGGCGCCGCAATATCACTGAATCGGATCAGGGATGTGTTGTCACAATAGGCAACTTTGATGGGGTCCATCTCGGTCATCAGGCCATCTTGGCGGCAGTGAAAAGCCAAGCGACAAAGGATAGCGTGGATTCGATGTTGGTTTGTTTTGAGCCCCAGCCAAAAGAATTTTTCGACGAGTTTAAAGCGCCTGCGCGACTCACGCGATTTGCAGAAAAAGTAGAGTGTCTATCGCAGCACGGTGTAGATCGCATTCTTTGCATGAAGTTTAACGAGGCGACTCGGTCGATGTCGGGTGAGGCTTTCGTTCGCTTTGTGGTGGATGAACTTGTGCCAAAGGCAGTTTTCGTGGGAGATGATTTCCGTTTTGGCGCAGATCGGTCAGGTGGGTTCGATGCGTTGAAACGCGCGGGTAATCAACACGGGTTTTTAGTGAGTGATTTTGGGACGATTACCGAGGGCGCGCAGCGGGTCAGTAGCACACGAATACGTGCCTGTTTGAGCGAAGGGCGGTTTGAAGAGGCCAAGGCGCTTTTGGGTCGCCCGTACACGATCTCTGGACGAATCGTCTATGGGAAGCAAATTGGTCGAACGCTGGGCGTTCCTACGGCCAACATTCAACTCCATCGTTATACCGCACCGCTTAGCGGCGTGTACGCAGTTCGAGGTTCGCTTGGCGGTGAGCAATTTGATGGCGTTGCTAATGTTGGCGTGCGCCCGACGGTGGAAGACGGTGCTTTAAAGCCCATCTTGGAGGTTCACTTCTTCGGGCTCGATCGAGAGGTGTATGGCGCAAAAGCGGTTATTGAGTTTGTCGCGAAGGTAAGAGATGAGAAAAAATTCGAGTCCCTTGATGCGCTCAAAATAGCGATTTCTGAAGACGTCAGTCGCGTTAAATCATTGTTTGATCATCGATGAAGCAGTTGACGGTCATTGCTGGGATTGTGTTGCTCGATCAGCTGTCAAAGCACTGGATTGATAGCGCCCTGGGGCTTTGTACCTATGCTGCGTGTGATCGCTGGACGTTATTGCCATGGCTTCAAATTGTTGTCCTTTATAACGAGGGGGCTGCATTCAGTTTTTTGAGCGATGCAGGCGGTTGGCAGCGTTGGTTTCTGCTAATCCTTTCTTCAGTGGTCAGCGTAGCTATGGCAGTGTGGCTTCGATCACTAGAGGAAGGGCAGGTGTGGCTTCGGGCGGGTCTGATTCTGGTGTTGGCAGGAGCCATAGGCAATCTCATTGACCGTGCCGCGCTAGGTTATGTGATTGACTTTATTTCAATCCACTGGCGGGATTACTACTTTCCCGCTTTTAATGTTGCAGATGCCTCGATTTCGATTGGAGCAGCTTGCTTGATCGTTGATTTTTTCAAAGCGGAAGGAGAAAAGGCTTGAGCCGCGTCCCAATAGGCCCAGGAACAGAAGTGACCTTGAACTTTCAGTTGTCTCTGCCCGATGGTCAGTTGATTGATCAAACGGGCGCTTCTGGCGCAACGTTCAAATTCGCAGACGGGAGCCTTCTGCCCGGTTTTGAGCAGGCTTTGGTGGGCCTATTTGCGGGTGATCAAACGGTCGTCACGCTTTCAAGTGACCAGGGTTTTGGCGCGGTGAACGAAGATAATATTCATTGGATGAAGCGGAGTGACTTTGCTCGAGAACTGCTGCTAGAAGAAGGGCTTGTGGTTTCGTTCCAAGGCCCAGAAGGGCAGTTACCTGGCATCATCAAGCAGGTTCGAGAAGAGGTGGTCGAAGTTGATTTCAATCACCCGCTTGCTGGGCGAGAGATTGTCTTCGAAGCAGATATCATCGAGGTTGTTCAAGTAACCAGTGAGATTGCCAAGGGATGAGTATTGAGCCCTTTACTATTCGATTAGCAAACCCGCGCGGATTTTGTGCAGGTGTGGATCGAGCCATCGCAATTGTTGAACGAGCACTGGATCAGTTCGGGGCCCCCATTTACGTTCGCCATGAGGTGGTTCATAACAAACATGTCGTCGAAACGCTGACACAGCGAGGCGCTGTGTTCGTCGAGGAAATTGACGAGATTCCAGCTGGGTCGACCTGTATCTTTAGTGCACATGGCGTATCTAAGGCCGTCGAAAAGGCGGCTGAGGACAAAGGACTGCAGGTGTTTGACGCAACCTGTCCGCTTGTCACCAAGGTGCATATGGAGGTAGCCAAGGCGGCCAAGGAAAATCTCGATGTCATATTGATTGGGCACGAAGGTCACCCAGAGGTCGAGGGAACCCTTGGCCAAATGCCGAGCGACGCGTCGAGCCGCGCCTTGCTCATTGAATCGCCTGAGGATGTCGATACCCTGACTGGGGTTGATCCTGACCGTCTTCAGTTTGTTACTCAGACCACGTTGTCTGTGGATGACACCGAAGAGGTGATCAGCGCCTTGCGCAAACGGTTTCCAGATATTAATGGGCCGCGGAAAGACGATATCTGCTACGCAACGCAAAACAGACAAGATGCGGTCAAGGCGCTTGCCAAGGAGAGCGAGTTAATCTTAGTCGTGGGGTCCAAAAATTCCTCTAATTCTAATCGACTCCGAGAATTGGCCGAGCGCCTAGGTGCTCGAGCGTTCCTCATCGATCATGCAGATGAAGTGGAGAAGGATTGGCTGCGTGGGATAAAGAAGGTCGGCGTCACCTCTGGCGCATCGGCCCCCGAAGTCTTGGTCCATGAGGTAATCCATCGGTTGAAAGAGGTGGGCGGCCAATTCCAGGGTGAAATCAAAGTTGCCGAAGAGACAGTAGAGTTTTCTCTTCCCAAAGCATTACGATAGAGAGACCCCAACAGGGGGAGCTACTGTCTTGAAATCGTTTCAATCGCAGGGATTTACCTTGCTCGAACTCATGATCACCGTCGCTATTATGGCGATCATCTCTGCAATCGCGCTGCCAACCTACCAGAACTATATTCAAAGCACCTACTTCGACCAGGCGGTGCTTGACGCCAAAGAGATTAATCGCGGTGATTGAAAGCAAGTATTTGAGAAATGGATGTAGTTAGCAGGGTTGCTGCCTGCCGGGTCTCAGAGGGACCTGATCGAATAGTAAGCCAAACAAAGGCGCTAACCGAATAGACCAAAGGTCAAGAGGTTAAGCCAAGACTTTTCTCCCTTATCAACGGCATCTCTCTTGATGAATTTGCCACTGTTATCAAAATAGCCGATATCGGGGTAGTTGGCGTTTAGTACATCGAGTGCGTTGTCAGCGAGTTGATCCTGGCCCAATAGGCGATAAGCCTCGACCATGATGGCGAGCGCATCAGGGACTGCAATGGTCTCTTGAAAATTATCGACTACAAATTTTCCGCGATTGGCAGCAGCGATGTAGGCACCGCGATAGATGTAGTACCTTGCAGCATGCAGCTCCGCCTCGGCAAGCAGGTTGCGAAGGTATCGCATACGGCGTTGGGCGTCAGGGGCATATTCGCTTGCGGGGAATCGCTCAATCAGTCTTGAGAAATCCTCGAAAGAGGCGCGAGCGGCCCCTGGGTCACGCTTTGATGGGTCCAAGGGAAAGATGCGCGTTAGGAAGTTTTCATCTTCCTCGAACGAAGCGAGACCGCGGAGATAGTACGCGTAATCAACGTTCGGGTGATTGGGGTGGAGCCTAATAAAACGATCAGCAGCCGAGCGAGCCGCCTCAGCTTGACGGCTTCGGTAGTACGCGAAAATGATTTCAAGTTGGGCTTGCTCAGCGTAGCGACCGAAAGGAAAACGGGCCTCGAGCGTTTGTAAACGCGCGACAGCCTGCGAGTAGTTGCCGGCGGTGATGGCGCTTTGCGCTGATTCATACAGCGCAGCCTCTGACGCCTCCTCGCTCCAGTCGTTGGTATCTTTAGCGCAAGCGCCGAGCATAAGTAGCGAGGCAAGCGTTAACAATTTTAACGATACTGGTAGTGAGTGCAGCATGAGCAGCGACGGACTAGGTTGAAGTTGTCGATATTTAACCATAGCCTCCAAACTTCCCCAAGCACTGAGATACATCCTCTTGGAAGATGAATGGGAAGTTCATTCGGTAAAGGTGACCCCTGAACTATCGGGCGAACGCCTCGATGTGGCTGCGGCTTCGCTGCTTTCACAATTTTCCCGCGCTTTGGTACGGCGTTGGATTGATTCCGACGAATTGACACTCAATGAGCATCCCGCTAAGGCCAAATCAAAGGTGCGTGTCGGCGATCTCATCGCCGTCAAAGCGAAAAAACTAAGGCTTGATCACGATCCCGAAGCAATCCCGCTTAAGATTGAATGGGAGGATGAAGAACTTTTGATCGTGAATAAACCCGCGGGATTGGTAGTGCATCCAGGCGCGGGTCAGGTTGCTGGAACCTTGATGAATGGGCTCTTGCATTATCTTCCAGAAGCTTCCCAGCTATCCCGTGCTGGCATTGTTCACCGTTTAGATAAGGATACCTCGGGTCTTCTCATCGTGGCTAAGACCGCGCAAACGCAGCTTGCGCTAATCCGTAAGTTGGCCAAGAGGGCAATTAAGCGAGAATATCGAGCGTTAGTCGTTGGGCGACCGGCTGCTCATGGAACCGTAGAGGCGCCGATTGGAAGACATCCTGTCCACCGAACGAAGATGGCGGTTGTCGATGGCGGCCGGGTCGCGGTTACGCATTTCGAGCGGATTCATGCATGGGAGAGAATCTCGTTGCTTGCTTGCCAGCTCGAAACGGGACGAACCCATCAGATCCGGGTGCATATGCAGCACCTCGGGCATCCCATATTAGGTGACGCCACATATATGGGCAGGCGGGCCACAAAGGCGAGTGAGTCCGGTTGGATTGACAGGCAAGCATTGCATGCCCGCCGTTTAACGTTTGATCATCCGGTGACTAACAAGAAAATCGTAATCGAGGCGGCCATACCAGATGATATGAATAGCGTGATCGATCGACTTCGCGCTTTGGAGTCATTGTGACTGCCGCTAACGAATGCTTCACTAAAGGACGGCTCAGAGTGTGGTGCACATCGCGCCATGGTGGGGTCAGCGAATCGCCATTCGATACCCTCAATTTGGGCGATCATGTTGGGGATGACCCAAAAAAGGTGGCAATTAATCGCTCGCGCATAAGGAGCTTGTGTAACCTGCCAGATGAAGTGAATTGGCTAGTACAAACGCATGGCACTGCGATCGTTACTGATGATGGCCGGGCACGAGCAGGAGCCGCTAATCCTGTGCAATTTGGCGATGCCGCGATCACCAGTAAAACGCATGTGGTCCTTGGCATGCTCACTGCAGACTGTTTTCCAGTCGTTTTGTACTCTGAGATGGATCATTCGTTTGCTGTCCTCCATGTAGGATGGCGGGGCCTCGCAGCTGGCATTATTGAAAAATCTGTTGCACACCTTGCGAAGGTCTCAACGGTGTGGGTTGGGCCTGGTATTCGGGGTTGCCACTTTGAGGTGGGTGTAGAACTTAAGTCATATTTCAACGACAGTTCGTTTATCGAGAGAACCGGAACAGACGCATTAATGCTCGACCTGCCTACTGAGATACGCAGGCGAATTGGGCGGGTCGCGGATGCGACCGTTATTGAGCATGGGGCATGCACTTATTGCGATGAGTCGCGTTTTTTCTCCTACCGCAGAGATGGACAGTGCGGCCGGTTTGCAACTCTGGCGTGGCTCGAGCACTAGCTCTTGCCTCGCCAGATGAGCGAGGGCGAATCAAATGTGGCGCTCGCTTTCTGCCAACCAAAATAATCGAGGTTTGGCGAACTTACCCTCACCAAAAGCTTCAATATAGCGGATCAAGTGCTTGGCTAAGATCGAGATTGACTAATGGTCAGTCGTCCAATTTTTTCGATTTACTAACCTCAATGTCGTTAGTGATTCGGCAGGATTTTAGGTGCTGCCTCGCGAGATCGCCAAAAGATTTGGCAGGCATTAATCGATGAGATGAGCCCTCGTGTCTTGGCCGATCAGAGAAGTGAGGCACACCCTGGGCGTTTTGCGACTGATAGATGAGTTCCGCCCGTACACCAATATTGAGGGAGAGTAGTCCGACCAATTGAAGCAAAGTAACGTAAATGGTAGACCTAGGCGGCGGTGTGATGTGTTCATTGTCAGATCGCGAGGAATCAATCATTTGCCTGGGCCTGAAGAAATTAGACCCTTTCATCTAGAGGGGCTTGGTTTGACTAGCGCAAGGGTATAGTAAAAAATGCCCGGCCCTAAGCCAATGGCCAAGCGTAAAGGTAGACCCGTGGACCGCGAATTGAGTGATTCAGCCACTGCAGATTGCCTCCAGTTATCTGGAGCAGAAATGCTCATCAGATCATTGCAAGAGGAAGGCGTAGAGCAAGTATTCGGTTACCCAGGCGGCGCCGTGCTGCACATTTATGACGCCCTGTTTAAGCAGGAAAAGATCAAGCACTACCTCGTACGTCACGAGCAAGCGGCTACGCATATGGCCGATGGATACGCGAGAGCGACTGGAAAAACGGGGGTGGTTTTGGTGACCTCTGGCCCAGGGGCGACAAATGCCATCACCGGCATTGCAACCGCGTACATGGATTCCATCCCGATGGTTGTGATCTCAGGCCAGGTTCAATCTCACTTGATTGGGACTGATTCTTTCCAGGAAACAGACATGGTGGGTATTTCAAGGCCCATCGTGAAGCACAGTTTTTTGGTTAAAACGGCAGAAGACATTCCTTTGGTGATCAAAAAAGCGTTTTACATCGCGGCCTCAGGACGGCCTGGTCCGGTGGTTGTTGATATTCCCAAAGATATCACTAACCCGCAGGATCTCTACCCCTTTCAGTATCCAGAAGAGGTGTCTATCAGGTCGTATAATCCGGCGCAGCGCGGACATTCCGGGCAAATTAAAAAAGCGTGCGGCATGTTAGTTGGGGCTGAAAGACCGGTGATCTACACAGGTGGCGGTGTCGTGCAGGGGAATGCATCTGATCAGCTGATCGAGTTGGCTAGGCAATTGAATTTTCCTTTGACAAGCACACTTATGGGGCTTGGTGCCTTTCCTGGAAAAGACCGTCAGTTCCTTGGAATGCTGGGGATGCACGGGACGCTTGAAGCGAACAACGCGATGCATAACGCGGATGTGATTTTAGCCATCGGGGCAAGGTTTGATGATCGAGTGACGAATACGATTAGTAAATTTTGTCCCTATGCAGAATTTATCCATGTCGATATCGATCCAGCTAGCATCTCAAAGAACGTGGTCGTAGACGTGCCTATCGTAGGGCCTGTTCAGGCGGTGCTCGAAGAAATGATCGAGACGCTGAAAGAATCGCCTCAGCCCACAGCGGAAGTTGCAGCCGCCAGAGAAGATTGGTGGGCGCAAATAGAGGGTTGGCGGGATCAGCAGTGTCTAGCAGTTGAATCAGTGGAGGGGGTGATCAAACCCCAAGAGGCGGTCAAGGCGCTGTTTGAAGTCACAAAGGGCCAATCGATCATCACTTCTGACGTTGGTCAGCACCAAATGTTTGCGGCGCTCTATTATCCCTATGCGAGACCTAGGCAATGGATTAATTCAGGGGGCCTGGGAACCATGGGTTTTGGTTTGCCATCTGCTATGGGCGCGCTTGTCGGTCTTCCAGAGGCATCCGTCGTATGCATCACAGGCGAGGGCAGTATTCAGATGAATATCCAAGAGCTTTCGACCTGTAAACAATATGGATTGCCCGTCAAGATCATCAATCTCAACAATCAATCGCTCGGAATGGTTAAACAATGGCAGGACATGCAGTATGAGGGAAGGCATTCCCATAGCTACATGGATTCGCTGCCGGACTTTGTGAAACTTGCCGAGAGCTACGGCCATGCAGGCATAAAAATTTCGAAACCGAGTGAGCTGAGATCAGGCTTAGAAGCAGCCTTCGCGAAGAAGGATGAACTCGTGTTTGTCGACATCGAGGTTGACCGTGAAGAGCACGTCTACCCGATGCAGATCGCGCCGAATGGGTCAATGCGCGATATGTGGCTCAAAAAGGGGGTGCGAACGTGAAGCGCCGAATTGTTTCAGCACTCTTAGAAAATGAGGCGGGTGCGCTGTCTCGAGTTGTCGGGCTCTTTGCTCAACGAAATTACAACATTGAGTCTTTGACGGTAGCGCCAACAGAGGATAGCAGTTTGTCGCGACTAACCTTGACCACGAGCGCATCAGATGCCGAGATTGAGCAAATCACCAAGCAGCTCAATAAGCTGGTAGAGGTCGTCAAATTAGCGGACATTTCGGAAAGCTCCCATGTGGAGCGAGAGCTGATGCTCGTCAAGGTAAAGGCGGGAGGTGCAGGTCGCGCTGAAGTGAAGCGATTGGCCGACATTTTTAGGGCGCAGATTGTCGACGTCACGTCGCACCTATTCACGATTCAAGTCATCGGCACCACAGACAAACTCGACGCGTTTATAGAAGCACTGTCTGAAGGCCAAGTCGTTGAGGTCGTGCGAACGGGTGTTACAGGCCTTAGTCGCGGTGACAAGACGCTGTCTCTGTAGACCCGGTATTGTTCACTTCCCTATTGGACAGGCTCAAGCCCAAAGCGACGGCCGCCGCGTTCCTTGCTATCAATTACTTGAAAATCTAGGATGGTGGACCCACGGTTCAGCGTCGTACGGTGCGTTTATAGTGAGTGTGGAATTCCCAGGGATAGGGCTTAGAAGAGGGTGAGGAGATGGCAGTAGAAGACAATGTCAGGCCGCTACCTAAGCGGGAGGGTTTGCGCCGAGGCATCTACTTATTGCCTAACTTGATTACTACTGGCGCGCTATTTGCCGGATTCTATTCGATCATCGCGGCGATGAGTGAGGACCTAGAACTCGCGGCGATTGCGATAGTGATCGCTGGATTTTTGGATGCCCTCGACGGCAGAATTGCCCGCTTAACGAATACGCAAAGTGAATTCGGCGTTCAGTACGACAGCTTGTCTGATTTGGTGGCTTTCGGCGTCGCGCCTGCTGTGCTCATGTTCAGTTGGATTTTGTCTGATTTGGGTAAGGTTGGCTGGTTAGTCGCGTTTCTCTATATGGCCTGTGCAGCGCTTCGACTCGCGCGCTTCAATACAGCGCCCGACGCCAAAGTTTTTTATGGTCTAGCGAGCCCAGCGGCGGCAGGAACCCTGGCGACGACCGTTTGGACATGGTCAGATAATATGGGTCAGGCTGTTGGTTTAGAGCTTGCAGTACCGCTGGCAATTGTGACGTCGCTAATTGCGCTTTTGATGGTGAGTAATGTGCGGTACTACTCGCCTAAGCACATTGACCTGAATGGCAGAGTGCCTTTCTTTTACATGTTCGTGATTGTAGTGTTGTTCGGAGTCATCATCGTCTATCCGCCAGGAATGCTGCTTCTCATTGGGGTCGTGTATATCGTCACGGGACCTCTCACGTTCCTGATTCGGCGCAAATACCCGCAAGCGAGTCGTTCGGAAGCACAGCATTAAATCCGTTCCTTCATCGGTTAGTCTTTGGGCGATTGGTTTGGCCGATGAGCTTATCGGGGCTTTGGGCGGCTGCTCTTAGACCAAAAAGAAGAGCTTTCTCTCTAGTCAAGGCGTAAACCAATAAGCAAGTCAAAGTAGGGAATCGATGTGCCAAGCTGGAAAGATATCCGTGAACATGAGGTGACCGATGAGCGTTGGTTTTGGTCTCGCAGGAGTGTGATTCAGTCGGCGATAGCGCTAGGGTTCGCCTCAAATGTAATGGCGGGAGATGTTTTTCAAAGCGAGCGATCCCAAGGAGACGATGAGACGCCCTCTTGGCTGACCGAAAAAATTAAGCACGCAATCCCTGAAAGGGATCCGCGTAGACAAACAGAAGAGCCTGCTCCTTTTGAGATCGTATCGGGTTATAACAATTTTTATGAATTTGGTAACGATAAACGTGATCCAGCGTCTGAAAGCGGATCGTTCGAGCCTTGGCCCTGGTCCGTACAGGTGGAGGGTGAGGTAGAAAAGCCGGGCGCCTTTGCGCTTGAAGACTTGATTCGACCTCATCAGATTGAAGAGCGCATTTATCGATTGCGCTGCGTTGAAGCTTGGTCAATGGTGGTCCCTTGGCTGGGTATACCGCTGCGTTCCCTTATCGATCAATTGCAGCCAACTAGTCAGGCGAAATTTGTTAGGTTCGAGACGGTATTGCGTCCAAGCGAGATGCCTGGTCAGCGGGCCCTCTTTCCCTCAATTGATTACCCGTATGTTGAGGGGCTCAGGATGGATGAAGCCATGCATCCGCTGACCTTTTTAGCCATGGGAGTGTACGGTCGATCCTTACCAAAGCAAAACGGAGCACCTATGCGGCTGGTAGTGCCTTGGAAATATGGCTTCAAAAGTATCAAGTCCATTGCAAAAATTTCTTTTGTTCGGGATCAGCCTAAGACCACGTGGGAGCTTTCGAACGCGAGGGAGTACGGGTTTTACGCTAACGTCAACCCAAGCGTTAATCACCCCCGCTGGAGTCAAGCAAGCGAAAGGCGGTTACCGGGCGGGTTCTTTGGAGCCACCCGTCAGCCTACCCAAATGTTCAATGGCTACGCAGACGAAGTGGCCCACTTGTACCAAGGAATGGATCTGCGCAAGTTTTACTAGCGCTGCGGTCCATTAAAGCTAGAGAGAAATCAATAAGTGGTGAAGCAGCTAGTAATTTCTAGCGTTGCCCTATCGACGCCAGTTCTAGTGCTTATAGGCTGCCTTTGGTCTGACGCCACTCGTTACACATATTATCTTGGCGCAGATCCAGTGGAATATAGCCTTCACACCTTAGGCGTTGTTGCAGCGCTATTACTGCTCGTGGCATTGTCTTTTAGTCCTTTGCGGCGTTTGGGCTGGCTTGCGCCTTCGATTATGCGATATCGAAGACCCGTGGGGGTCGCCTGCTTTTTTTATGCCTTCTTGCACGCACTCCTTTTTGCGCAGTTTTATGTTGGATGGAGTATTGAGGTGCTTGTGAACGAGTTTGCTAGTCGCCCTTACATCCTAATGGGTGGCGGAGCCGTGATGGCTTTGGGAGTACTAGCGGCGACCTCAAACAACGTCTCGGTGCGCCTCCTCGGTGCTAAGTGGCGAGTGCTTCACCAATTAATCTACCCTGCGTCGGGGCTATTTTTGGTGCACCACTTATGGCAGGTTCGGGCAGATTACTTTGAGTTTGTGCTTTTCGTGTGCGGATTTTCGCTGTTGTTCTTGGAGAGGCTTTGGCGTCGTGCCCGTAGGTAGTCGTCGGCACGATAGTGCCCTACAGCCCGGAGCCCTTGTGGTTGATTTTTTTGTGAGCCTAATCGATCTAATTTTTTTCCGGCGGATTAGGGCGATTGCAGGAATATCAATTGTGAGCAAGCCTATGTCGCGCTCAGATCGCACCCAATTAGTTTGCCTGTATCAATTCGGATTTTTGGCTGCGCCAGGTTGCCAATTGCTGATGGCCCCGAAGGAGCGGAAAGCCCCGTTAATACTGGGTTTTTGCAGAAAAGCTTTGCGTATCGGATGGGTCTTGGGTATAGTGCGCAGCCCTGGCGGGAACAAGCAAAAAAATTGTTTCCAAAGGGGTTGTAAAGGGACAAAGCGCGCGTATAATACGCGACCTCGGCCGGAAGGCCGCTCTCTTCACGAGATAGGCTGCGATCATTGGGGATCAACGCCTTCAAGACCAAAAGCACTGAAACTCGGCTAACAAGTTGTCGGCCACAGGATGTTTCGCAGCAGGGTTTTGAAAATGCTATTTAACAATTAGGAACACAAGCAATAGGTGTGGGTACTTGTTAGCTGAATGCAACATTTATCAGCAACAAGTTACCGACAATTTATTGAGTGATACTTACTTAATACACGGTAATTTTGCGTTGCTGAGCCAGTACTAGATTTTCTAGTCGGCAATCAGATTTGCGAACTTAATTCGCAGCTGCACACTGAGGGAGCCTCAAAAGGGTGTAACAAGGTGGTGCAGATATTCTTCATTTAATTGAAGAGTTTGATCATGGCTCAGATTGAACGTTGGCGGCAGGCCTTAAACATGCAAGTCGAACGGTAACAGCGGAGCTTGCTCCGGCTGACGAGTGGCGGACGGGTGAGTAACGCGTAGGAATCTACCCAGTAGCGGGGGATAGCCCGGGGAAACCCGGATTAATACCGCATACGCCCTACGGGGGAAAGGGGGCCTCTTCTTGAAAGCTCTCACTATTGGAGGAGCCTGCGTTGGATTAGCTAGTTGGTGGGGTAAAAGCCTACCAAGGCGACGATCCATAGCTGGTCTGAGAGGACGATCAGCCACACTGGAACTGAGACACGGTCCAGACTCCTACGGGAGGCAGCAGTAGGGAA
>CAJXDD010000051.1:0-13909 GCA_913052075.1 uncultured Gammaproteobacteria bacterium | reverse complement strand
ATCACTGTCTGGGTGCCGCGCTGTCGAGGCGAGAAATGAACATTGGCTTCAAAATCATTCTTGAGCGGATGGAGAATTTCCGTTTAGCGGACGGCGCGCCTGAGCCTGAGTTTGCAGCAAATGCGCTGCTGCATGGGCTGACTCGTCTGGATATCGCCTTTGATAAGGTATAGCACCAGTAAGACGTTGCTCGACCGGCCACGACCAATGGCTCGATTGATTCTGTCGTTTATGGTGTTAGTCTCAAGTGGTGTTGCTCAAGGGGAGAGTCAAGTCATGTGCCAAGAAGCATTTGCTAAAACCATCGCCGTACAACAAATCGAGTATTTACGTCGTGCCTATGCCCGTGCGACGGATCAGATTGGTTTAGCGGATGACGCGTCTGTCGAAGCCGGTCGCGCGGTGTACCGAACCATATTTGCCAAGGATGCGACCTTTGCAGTCACAGGCCCGGAAACATCGCCGCTATCGGCAGATGGTCCAGATGGATGGGTTGACGTTGTGCTTGGTGCGCTAGGGCCAATGGGACCGACCCAACACTTGATTGGCACCCAGCTGGTCGATATCGAATCCATCACCTTTGATGCTGATTGCCAGGTGACAGATGGTCGAGCCAGCATGGAAAGCTACGTCCAAGCCTGGCATGACACGACGGACGAGCAGGTGTGGCTCTTCATCGGCACTTATCTGGATGAGGTGGTCTTTACACCCGGCGTCGGCTGGCAAATCAAACACATGGAACTGCGACGAGTAACGGGCGAGATGCGTTCCATGGCAGCCGCGGCGTCCTAATTACTCCAACCTTGGGAACGGTGACTTCAGGGAGTTCAGCTACTGGTGGGCTTGAATCAGGGGTCGTCTGATTTTGAATGGGGCGAAGGGTCTTCTCTCTCACGCCAACTCTGATAGTGAGTCAGTTCCTGCTGGAAGTGCTTTGCTACCCACGCAAGGATCGCAAAGTCATCGATCATTCCGAGGCTCAGGATGAAGTCAGGCACCGCGTCAAACGGCATTAGGAAGTAAAGTAGCGCAGCGAGCGCGACCACAACTGTGTTGGGGGAAATGTCTCGGTAGCGGCCTGTGACGAAATCTCTCACGAGATCGATCAGGAGGACAAGCGTTCCTCTGTACTGATCTGCCGATCGGGTGGCTTGCTTGGCTTTTTTTCGGCCGACTCGCTTGAGCACCTGCTCAAGTTGTTTGGGGTTATCAAGCAGTCTCTGCGCTCTGCGTTTCAGTTTCGCGAGCCGCTTTGGCTCTCCTGTTGGCCGTTCAGGTTCTGGTGAGTTGGGCGAAGAAGGGGGAGGCGAGCCCGGACCCTCGGAATCAGTCACGGTGAGTGCTGCGACGATTGCGCCGCCGCCTCATGATGAGCGCTAAAGTATTCGCTCATATCCCAATTGGGCCATCTGCGCTGCGTTAATTTGAGCGTACGATCCGTCCAGAATCGGTCGCCCGGTAAGGGAATGCCGAGGCTGGCGAGCTGTAATGGGCTCGCGTGACTCATGATTTGATCCCATGGGCGATTCGCGGCTTGCTGCCAAACGTGATAGCTCACCATGTCGTTGCCTGCTGCTTTGTATCCTGCGGTCATGGTGTATCGGTGCCCACCTTCCGCCGTCAGATTAGTGCCTCGATGAAAAGTATCGATGCTATGCGCGAGCAGACTACCCGATGGCGCTGCGGCCGAGCGCTCACACGCTTTCAGCGCGGCTTGGGATTCAAGTGGTGCAGTAATGGCATCCTTGCCCAGAATGCGGCGACTGTCTGCTTTCTCGACATAATGCAGGGCGCCCAAATCATCAGAGACGTCAGTGATGTAGATGATGAAGTCTACGGAGCGCATGGCTGCCTCGTCGCTCGGCACGGTCAATGTGTGATTGCCGAAATCGCAGTGGTGTACCTGATCGTAGTCCGCCTCGCCCGTAAATTTCGCCCAACTATGTGACTGGTAGAGGTGGACATCTGGAACACCGAGCAAGTCCTTGGCGAGTGCGATGAGCGCCGGGTGGAGCGATAGCAGGTTCATCTCCGGGCCTGCATCAAACGGTAGCGACTCGGTATGCAGGAACTGTTTGCCGTGGAAGGCCCCGATCTGACCCTCGCCCTTAAAATCAACGGCTTGACTCGATTGAGGTCGAAATTCCTCGTAAAGTCGCTCGTAGTCAAGCGCAATAGGGGAGATCTCATCTTTGGTGAAAAAGTCGGGTATCAGAAGAAACCCGGTAGTTTTCCATGCATCTATGTGACTTTGGTTGTGGCGATGGCTCATGACGACAAATAGTGAGTAAAACGTCAGTTTAAATGGACTCAATCGGAGTGGTCTAGGGCAGGCAAAGGCCTCGCAACTGACTGGGCAAGCGAAAACAGGATGGGATATAGTCGATCGAGGCGCGGGCGAATGGCGATGGACTCCATGGAGGCTGCGTAGTCAGCGAACGCAGGACGCGAAAGGGGACTCGCAATGAGCACAGTAGCACTCGAGAAAAATCCAACTTTTTGGTTCTACGGCTCGGCGTCAATCGCCTATGGCATTAAAAATAACGCGTTCAGTTATTTGCTTTTGATTTATGCCAATCAGGTCCTTGGGTTACCCGGTTACAAGGCATCTATTGCGCTGGCTATTGCAATGCTGTGGGACGCGGTCTCTGACCTTTTTTTGGGACATTGGTCTGACAAAACCCACTCCCGATTAGGCCGGCGTCATCCGTTTATGTACGCCGCGTTTTTCCTGCTGCCAATCACCTTCTTCGGGCTATTTAACCCAGTCGTTACGCTGTCATCTGAAGATCAGACGTTTATTTACGTCCTGGTGTTTGCACTTTTGATTCGCACAGGGACAACGCTGTTTGAGGTGCCGTCAACGGCGCTTCTGCCGGATTTGGAGCAGGATTACGACCGGCGAAACAAATGGCTGGCATTACGTCATGCATTTGGTTGGACCGGTGGTAATGGCATTCACATGATTAACTTTGCGTTTTGGGTGGGCGCATACGGAGTCGCGGTCCAGGCGGGCTATAGCATCTATGGATTAGTAGGGGCACTCGTCATTGCTGCAGCAATCCTAGTTTCTGCGGCAGGCACCCAGAAAGTCGCAGCCGCAATGCCGCCACCCGATGAGCCATTTCGGTTGAGGGAGATTCGGCGTGAAATCATGCAAATTTTCCAGTCGCTCTCGAACAAGAATTTCGCGGCGCTGTTTTTCTACGGGCTCACGGTTGGAATTGCCGGAGGCTTAGGGACAGCGCTCTACTTATACAACACCACTTATTTCTTTGGTTTCACGGGTGCACAGATTAGCGTGACCGCGATAGGGGTGTTGATATCCCCGCTAATCGCATATTGGGCAGCGCCTTATTTTGGTCAGCGTTACGGGAAGAAAAAAGCGGCGATTGGCGCCATTTTGGTCAACATAGCGCTGTATCCCATGCCTTACATCCTGCTCTTGATGGACTACTGGCCGCCACTGGGAAGCTGGGCGTCGCTCTACATTTATAGCCTGTTCATCGTCGTCGAGGTGGTCTGCGGCATCATTGGCGGTGTGCTGCTCGATTCGATGATGGCCGATGTGGTTGAGGACAGTGAGCTTAAGACTAACCGACGCTCGGAGGGTCTTTTTTACGCTGCTCGAGGATTCGCTGCTAAGGCGATCTCGGCTGGCGGTATCGTGGGTGCCGGCACGATCGTCTCTCTTGTCGGGCTTGATGGGGTAACGTCCGTCGATGATGTCACGCGAGAAATTCGCACTGACTTAGCCTCGCTATTTTTGCCGCTGTACTGCGGCTTGTACATCGTGGGGCTCGTGATCGTGAGCCGATACCGGATTACTCGCGATGACCATGAGGAACACCTCGCGGCGCTCGCCGAGCGCAAGGTGAATTAGGAGCTAGCGGGAGGAATAGCAGTTGAATTCAGAGATTAAGCAAGCGCTTAGTGAGGCCATGCAGTCGTTTATCGACAAGGACATTCTCTCGTGTGTGAGTTATTGCCTAATCGATGATGGCCAGATCGTAGCCGAGGACTTTTTGGGGTACCAATCAAAAGAGCAGGACTCACCGCTCGGCGAAGACAGTATTTACCGCATTTTTTCTAATACGAAGATTGTGACATCTGTTGCCCTAATGAAGCTCTGGGAGCAAGGCGCTTTTCAATTGGATGATCCCCTTGAAGCATATTTGCCCGAGTTCGCAGCGATGACCGTTTTGGATGCAGACGCCGCCGGCCCGGATGATGTTTGGCCGGTTAAGGCGTCGATGACGATTCGGCAAGTCTTGAGCCATTCAGCGGGTCTGTCTTATGGGTTTATTGAGCCAGAGTCTGTGATCGATAAAGCGTACATAGCGGCTGGCATTAATCCAGGACCAACCAATCAGGGCAACTTAGCCTCGTTCTGTGAGCAGGTCGCAGCGTTGCCCCTCGTCTATGAGCCTGGCACCTTTTGGCGGTACTCCGTTGCGACCGATGTGTGCGCGCGATTGGTAGAGGTGCTCTCGGGCCAGACATTTGGTGAATACTTGCACGCGCAAATTTTTGAGCCATTGGGCATGAAGGACACGGGCTTTTACGTGCCAGCTGCTAAGCAACATCGGCTAATCAGCCTTTATGCGCCCAACAATCCGTTCGATCCAATGGCGTCGGGATTGTCTCTCGCTGAATCACCAGCTGGCAGCGTCTATTGTCAGCAGCCAACCTTTGAAAGCGGAGGTCAGGGGCTCGTGTCAACGCTTCGGGATTACACGCAATTCGTACAGATGCTGACCCATCAAGGTTCCTGGAGGGGCGAGCAAATCCTTGAGTCCGACACGCTCGCATTGATGCGGACCAATCAGCTGGCGGATGGCGTGGGGGTTAACTTTCCATTTTGGGAAATGCCCGGCACGGTATTCGGCTTGGGCTTTGCGCTAAGGTCAACGCTAGTTGAGGGTGAGTCAGATTTGAGGTTGGGCGAATATCACTGGGGTGGAATTGCTGGAACCCATAGCTTCATGTCGCCAGATGGTCGGTTCGCTGGCCTTTGCTTCGCGCAGAGAATGCCGGGTTTCTGGCATCCCTTTAGCCATGTCTTCAAATCTATGGCTTACGATTGGGCCGAGGGTCTACGGAATGGTGAGACCGAAGCCAACGCCAACGCGTGATGTTTTGCAATGCAAAACGGTTTCTGCTGTTAGTTGTTTTGATGGTGTCGCACCAGGCACTCAGCGAAGGGAACTAAATGGGAGACGATATGGAAGATAGGGTGGTATCTACTCCTTCTGGCCAATTGCAGGGCCATGTTTCTGCAAAGAACGCTTCCATTCGAGTCTTCCGAGGCGTGCCATATGCGAAACCGCCCGTCGGTGAGGCGCGCTTTTCGCCGCCTCAGACCATCGCTCCATGGGAAGGCGTTCGAGACGCTACGCGCGACCCTTTGCCTTGCTGGCAAGCACACTCAGAGGATGCTTTTGTCTGGTCGCGAGGGGTCTTTGATCGGAGTGAGGACTGTCTCTACTTAACCGTGTGGGCAGAAGAAGACATTGACGAGCCTAGACCCGTGATGGTTTGGCTGCACGGTGGCGCACACACCGGTGGATGGGGTCACCATCCCATCTTTGATGGTACGGCGCTGGCAGAGGCCGGTGTGATTGTCGTGACGGTTAATTATCGGTTGGGACCATGGGGCTTTTTGGCCGCACCGATGCTGAGTGAGGCTGCACCTCGCAAAGGATCGGGAAATTACGGTCTGCTTGACGCGGTGGAGGCGCTACATTGGGTCCAGACTCACATAGCGTCCTTCGGTGGCGACCCCGAGAACGTGACGCTCTTTGGGCAGTCGGCCGGTAGTCAAAGTGTCTGTGCGTTAATGTGCTCTCCCTACGCTCAAGGGCTTTTCCATAAGGCCATTGGTCAGAGCGCTGCCTGTTTGGCTGACTTTTCAGTGGATGGTGCGGGGCTCGAAACTGGGCAGCAGCTGCTGGACGAGCTTGGCGTTAAGCATGTGGCCGATCTGAAACAGCTCGATAATAATCAGTTGCTAGAGGCATCGATAGACTGCCGGTGGGCCGAGCGCTCACGAATTGCCGTCGATGGAGACGTGTTACCCGAGCCGCCAAGACGCCGTTTCGAGAGCGGCACGGCCATGAAAATTCCGCTGATGGTGGGTTCATTGGCGAACGAGGGAACTGGTCTTATCCCCTTGAATGAAGCGCTGGATGAGGTGGGGTTCGAGAAGTTCCTGTCCTCACGGTTTTCAAACCTTGAGGCGGGTCGCGATGCGTTGCTCGAGGCCTACGCCGAAGAGCTGCGAGTCTCCTACGGTCATGGGCAGCACGCGATGGTTACCGATTTGTTTATGGCACATAGCATGCGCGAGTGGGCGTCAATGAATGCCCGCCATGTTACGAATACCTATGTGTATTACATGAGCCATGTGCCCCCGGCGTGTCGAATTTATCGACCGGATTCGCCGGAACTCGAGCTGCCAGGTGGCCCGAGGAGCGCCGGGGCCTATCATTCTGGAGAACTAGCATTCGTATTTGGCACCATGGATCGGGTGGGTTGTGGTTGGGATGATAAAGATGCCGCATTATCCAAGCGCATGATTCGATATTGGACGCAGTTTGCTAAAACAGGTAATCCTAATGGAGAAGGCAATCCCGAGTGGCAGCCATGGGGTGAATCTGGGTTGCCGCTTGAACTGGGCGATGACCTCAGCATGAATGAAACAGCGCTCGGTGCGAAACTCAGTGCGCTCACTGGCGCGCTGTAGCGCTCTCGGCAGTTTCACTCAGCGACTTTCCGCCATCGCAGCAAATCCTCACTGCTCATGACTACAGAGGATGGGTGTGGTGACCGAGTTTAGTGACAGGTTCTAATTAAGCGTTGTAGTAGATCACTGCAGTCGTTGGTCGCAGTCAGCGCTCAGTGCTCGTTGATCCCGTAATGCTGTGCAGTCTGGTCAAGCGCTGTTCTCAAACGACTCACGAGCGTATCAATCTCTTCATCACTAATCGTGAGCGGTGGCGCTGAAATAATGCGGTCGCCCACCGCGCGGACCATCAGGCCGCCATCGATGGCTTGATTTCGGCAGTAGAGCGATCCTTCTGAGTCAGGTGCCAGACGCTCTCTCGATGATCGATCTCTCACGAGCTCAAGCCCCATGAGCATGCCCGTGGTTTTGAGGTCCCCGACGATGGGGTGATCGCGCAGCGAGTCGACAGCGCTCGCCCATTTCAGCTGTCGATCGATTTTGACACGCTCTACGATGCCGCTCTCTTGGTAAATCGATACGGTGGCGACACCTGCCGCGCAAGCGACGGGATGGCCTGAGTAGGTGAAGCCGTGGGCGAACTCCCCCCCAGAGGTGGTGATGACTTCAGCAATGGCATCGCTCACGCCCACGCCACCGAGCGGTTGGTAACCATTGGTGACCGCCTTTGCGAACGTAATCAGATCAGGGGTGTAGTCGAATGTTTCACAGCCCCACAGATTCCCAGTGCGACCAAACCCGCAGATCACCTCATCGCTGATCAGGAGCACGCCTCGCTCTTTACAAATTTGTGCAATCAGCGGCCAGTAGTTGGCCGGGGGGATGATCACTCCGCCTGCACCTTGAATGGGCTCAGCGATAAACGCTGCGACTCGATCAGCGCCTAGACTGTCAATTTTATGCGCCAGCGCTTCTGCAGCGCGCTTGCCTAGCTCGTCACTTGAAAGGGGCTGGTCGGCATCGAAATCGTAGGGTTGCTCTATGTGCTCGACGTAAGGCAGCGCGGTCATTTGCTTATGCATGCCATCCATTCCCCCAAGGCTTGCCGCAGCGATTGTGCTGCCGTGGTAGGCGTTTTTTCGGCTAATAAAGATCTTCTTGTCGGGCTGCCCCAGGAGGTCGAAATACCGATGCACCAGACGAATATTCGTGTCGTTTGCTTCCGATCCTGAATTGGTGAAGAAAACGTGGTTAAAGCCTTCTGGCAACAGGTCCGTCATTCGCTCCGCGAGTTCAATAGTTGCATCGGTACTGCAATTAAAAAAGCTGTTGTAGAACGGTAGGGCGCTGAGTTGTTGGGTAATGGCGTCGATGATGGTTTGCTGGCTATAGCCCAAATTGGTGCACCAGAGCCCTGACATCCCGTCGAGTAATTCGCGCCCCTCGCTGTCAATGATATGGACGCCCTCACCCCGAACATAGGTCCTGCCCGGAGCCTTTTTGTATTGCGCGAAATCGGTGAACGGGTGGAGAAGATGGGCGGTATCGCTGGCGAGTAAGTCCGCGGTGAGGCGAGTGGTGGGCTTCATAGGGACCTCTGTCTCTAATGCTGGGGTGGTTTTTGGAAGTTTAAAGTTTGCGGAGTCTGCTCCGCAACTAGGCCCCAAATACGAGGTTTGGGTCGTTAATCCGTTTAGATGGGAGCTCAAAATAAGTAGATCTTCGATCAGTGTATGGTTGGCGAAGAGGGGATCAGCTTGAATGGAGTGGTGAGATTTTGGGGTCCGCTTGAGGTCACCGCGATGGGTGGCGGGTGAGGCGAGTAATCCGATAAGGTCTTGATTTCTATTGACACTTCACGGTTGAGGCGCATACTGAGCCGAGTAAGGAACAACCTATGAACCTCAAATCGCGCGTTCTGTTAGTACGCCCTACAAAACGCCAAACAGTTCGGGGGGAGTGATTACCACTCGATACCCATGAACAAAAAAGCCGCAATCGCCGCAGTGATCGCCCTCACCAGTATTCTGGGGGCATGCGAAGCGCCACAATCTGTCGATCTCATTCTCACTGATGCCCGCGTGTACCACGCCGATCAGCACGATTCATTGTCTTCAACGCTCGTCATTGATAACGGCAGGATTCTCGCTGCTGGAGACGCGTCTCTACTGGAACTTTTTGAGGGACCAACACGGGCGCTTCAAGGGCGTCTTGTGCTCCCAGGTTTTCATGATGCGCATACCCACCTGATCTATGGTGGGCGTCAGCTCATGCAGTGTGACCTCTCGGGGCTTGTCAGCATTGTAGCCATTCAATCGAAACTAGCGGATTGCGATTCAGCGCTGGATCCCGAAGAATGGCTCCTTGGGGGCGGCTGGAACCTATCACTCTTCCCGGATGCGAACCCTAATCGATCTATGCTCGACGCCATAAATCCCGATCGTGCTACCGTCTTGGTTGGCGAGGATGGCCACTCGACTTGGGCCTCTTCAAGAGCGCTCGCGCTAGCAGGGATTACTGCGGAAACGCCAAACCCGCCCGATGGCGTCATTGAGCGAGATGCAAGCGGTAGACCCTCCGGCACGCTCCGTGAGACGGCACAAAATTTAGTTCACGCCTATGCCCCGGCCATGCTCGTCGACGATGTGCTAATCGGCGCAGAGCGAGCCATTCAGATGGCACATCAATTTGGAATTACTTCTGCCATCGATGCGGCAACCACCACAGAAGACATCGAGATTTACGAGCAGCTTAAAGCGTCCGGCGCGCTTACGTTGAGGATGGTGCTCGCCATAACCATGAATGATCCAGGCCTTGGAATAGGGTCTCGCGCCGACATCGATGTGAGTAAACGCGGCAATGTTGAAGCGCTTCGGACGGATGCCGCAAAAATATTTGTCGATGGGGTGTTAGAGGGAGAAACGGCTGCACTGATTGAGCCTTACGACAGCCACGCTGGAGGGCATGGGCATTTACATCTGGATGACGATGAGCTCTTTGCGCTGGTTGCTTCGTTGCATGGCGAATCGGTCCAGGTGATGTTCCATGCCATCGGTGATCTCGGCGTGCGAAAAGCGCTGGATGCGGTGGAATTCGCTATTGCCGAGCATGGCCCAAATGATGCCCGGCACCACATTTCGCATCTTCAATTGGTGGATCCTGCCGACCGAGTAAGGTTTCAGACTTTGAATGTAACCGCCAACATGCAGTCGCTGTGGGCCATGCCAGACACCTACATCACCGACATTAACCTTCCAGCGGTTGGCGAGCACCGAGTGAATGCGATGTACCCATTTGGTTCCCTTGCTAGGGCAGGCGCGCGCTTAGCAGCCGGCAGCGATTGGTCGGTGTCGAGCATGAACCCTTTTCTAGCTATAGAGACGGCGGTCACTCGCCAGGACGCCACAGGTCAAATCGAGGGCGCATTGAATCCAGCTGAGGCAATCACTTTGGCAGAGGCGGTTCGCGCGCACACGGCCCACGGCGCCTACCTGATGCACCAAGATACAGAAGTCGGTGAACTATCGGAGGGAATGCTGGCTGATTTGATCGTGGTCGATCAGGATATTTTCGCGATTCCTTTGCAAGATCTTTCGGAAACAAAGGTCCTGCTGACTTTGGTTGGCGGTGCAGTGGTTTTTGAGCGAGAAGAGGCTGGTACGAATGGCTGAGGCTGCTTTATCAAATACTCGGGAGCAGTGGTTTCAATGGTCGAAGTACCTGATCTATGCATTGCTCTTTACCAATATCTTCGCGTTCTTTGCTGAGGAATGGGCCGCGGCGGACCACATGCTTGTGGGCGACTGGACACTTGGGCTCTTCATCGAGACTTTTCCGGCTACCATCGATACGGTGGCCTGGGTGGCGTTACTGCTGATGTTTGAATTGGAAACCTGGCACTTGAATCCGCAGACCATGACCTTGGTTGTCAAACGAACCCTGTTGATTGCACGAGTGCTCTGTTACGGATTGATCCTATCGGCCTTTGCTGGGTATACGGAGAAACTGCTCGAGATCAGTAGCGCACCATCGATTAGCGCAGCGGAGTTTTGTAGAGACGCCAATCATGAGTTCAAATTGCGACGTGGGCTGGACGACTTTGAGGGGGTCGGTGAAGAGATCTGCCGTAATGACAGGTTGCTGAGACAACACGACGAGCAGCGGTGGGTGGCAACCATCGAAGACTATGAGCGGTTCAAGGGGCTTGCATGGATAGACGTATTGAATGCTGCGGCCTGGCTCGTGATCGTCTCTATGCTTGAGTTTGAAATACGCACGGGGTTGAAAGCCCGTGCTTCTCGACAGAGCGTCAATGCGCTGAATTCAATTAAAGGCTTGCTCTATCTTGGGTTGGTGGGTTTTGCGATTTATTGGGGCATTGACGGAAAGCCCATTGATTTCTGGGACGCTTTTTTGTGGATCGTCGCGTTTGTGTATATCGAACGCAATCTGTTCATACCCTGGGAGGATGCTGCGTTGTCAATGGAGCCCTCGAGCGCCCCACAAAGTTAGCAAGAGAGTGATCGACGAGATAATTAAACGACAGAAAAGGTGCACAGTGAATGACAATAAAAGTCCTGTGCTCATCTCATAGAAAAGGAGACCTATCGTGGACAGGCCGGCGCATCTAGAAAAGCGCTTAGAACTATTGATTACCGATGCTAACGGGGTACCCCGTGGTAAGACCATTGATAGCGAGTCTTTTGAGGAGGACAACCCGCCAAGGTTAGCCGAAGCAGTCTTATTCCAATGCATCCATGGCAGTTATGCAGAGGCCACCATGGATGATTACAACCCCAAAGATGAAGATTTTATTTTGGTGCCCGATTGGAGTACCTATCGGCGAACCGCTTGGAAAGACGATAGCGTTGGGCAAGTTATCTGCGAAGCGCTCGATAAAGAGGGCGAGCCTTTGCCCTACGATACTCGCAATGTGTTGCGCCGCGTCCTGAAGGCCTATGAGGCTCGAGGGCTGACTCCTATCATCGCGCCGGAAATAGAATTTTATCTCTTGACCGCGCCCAAGCGGGGCGATCAAGCCCTTGAGCCCGGATCAGGCGTCGACGGCCGTGATGAATTCGGTGGTGAGGCATTTAGTTTCGACGCGCTCGATCGTTACGCGCCCTTCGTCACTTTCCTTCAAGAGGCCGCAGAGGCAGCGGAGCTCAGTATTAGTGCCATCCTTCATGAGGTAGGCGCGGGCCAGATGGAGATCAACGTGGACCATGGGCCAGCGCTCGAGGTTGCCGATCAATTGGTCTTAATGAAGCGATTAGTCAAAGGCTGTGCTGTTGAGCATGGCTATTTGGCGAGTTTTATGGCGAAAACGTCGCTGAAGTCCCCTGGGTCAGGGTTGCACCTCCACTGCAGCATGCAAGATTCGGAAGGCGTCAACCTGTTTGCGCTCGAGGATGACAAAGCCCCTGCGCAATTGCGTCATTTTATTGGGGGCTTACAAAAATACCTGCCCCAAGGGTTCGCCTTTCTTGCGCCTAATATCAACAGCTATAAGCGGTTTGCCGGAGATCTTTGCATGCCGCTCAATGTGGAGTGGGGGTATGACAACCGCACCACGGGACTCCGTGTACCCTATGGTCTTGCCGAAGACGGTCGCGTTGAAATGCGCGTCACTGGCGCTGATGCTAATCCCTATCTGGCAGTTTCCCTGATGTTGGCGGCGGGTCTTCTGGGGATGGATGAAGCGCTTGAACCCACGATGGCTCAGGAAGAGGACTGTTGGGAGAACGATAGTGATCTGCCCGCTAATCTCGAACTTGCCTTAGTGAATTTAGAGGAGGCGAGTGCGCTGGCATCATTGATGGGAGAGGAAATCCTTCGAGTCTTTACATCGATCAAGCAGGATGAACTCGAGGACTATCACATGCGACTGTCTTCCTGGGAGATCCATTATCTAGGCAGCATGTTGTAGGTCGCTTGTGGCTCGTCTTGCGGGTGGCCGCTCTCATATTGGTTTTCAGAATTCTTGGTATTACGATTCGGCGGCTCACCGTACGCCGTCGCCAAGGCTTGAGGACTCGATCACCGTTGATGTGTGTGTGATTGGCGGCGGTTACACGGGCCTCTCTGCAGCGATTGAATTAGCCCGAGCAGGTGCCAACGTGGCATTGCTTGAGCGTCATGAAGTGGGGAGCGGCGCATCCGGTCGAAATGGCGGCGTGTTGGGCATGGGTCAGCGACTCGACCAAGACGATTTGGAAGAGATGGTGGGCATCGATTGGGCGCGTCATCTCTGGCAGTTATCCATCGATGCGAATGACTTAGTACGAGCCAGGGTCAACGAATTTTCTATCGACTGCGACCTAAAAGATGGCGAGCTAACAGTCGCCCATAAAGCCCGTCACGAGCGTTCGCTTTGGGAATACGCGGAGCACCTCCAGCGCGTCTACGACTACGATGATATCGAGGTAGTTCTAAGAGACGATGTCCATGCGCAGTTAGGGTCTAGCAGCTACTTTGGTGGCACGCTTGATCATCGTGCCGGCCACTTACACCCACTCAGTCTTGCAAGAGGACTTGCCCGGGCGGCTGAATCTTTAGGTGTCCACATCTTCGAGCACAGCGAGGTGTCCGCGATCGAGAAAGTCGCGAACAAGCACATCGTGCGAACGGCTATAGGGGAAGTGAGGTGCAGCGATGTTGTGGTCGCATGTAACGGTTATTTAAACGGTCTGTTACCGAGTGCTGACAGATTCCAAATGCCGATCAATAATTTTATGGTGGCTACCGCTCCTCTCGAACCTGCAGTCGCGGAACGCATCAATCGAGACGATGTTGCCGTGGTCGATACGCGGTTCGTGGTGAATTACTTTCATCTTTCCCGAGATCATCGCCTGATCTTCGGTGGCG
The DNA here is from genome assembly GCA_913052075.1 of uncultured Gammaproteobacteria bacterium. Taxonomy (GTDB): domain Bacteria; phylum Pseudomonadota; class Gammaproteobacteria; order Pseudomonadales; family Azotimanducaceae; genus UBA9926. The sequence goes on along the minus strand of CAJXDD010000051.1, from coordinate 357 downwards.
GTGAAAACTATACGCCTTTTTTTCCACGTTCCATCGAGCGTGTCGTTCGTCCTAGGCTTGAGGCTGTGTATCCTGAATTGAAGGATGTCGGCATCGAGTACGAATGGGGTGGCACGCTGTCTGTGACCATGAACAGAATGCCGAAGTTTGGCAGAGCTAGTGATGGGATCTATTATGCCGAAGGGTACTCCGGGCATGGAGTTGCCATGGCAAACCTTGGAGGCGCCTTAATCGCCGAAGCGATTCTGGGTAGACCAGAAAGATTTGACCAGATGGCGCAGTTGAAGCAACGGGCGTTTCCCGGTGGGCGCTGGCTAAGATGGCCTGGGCTCATTGCGGGCATGCTGTTTTACTCAA